>NZ_JANSIH010000056.1:0-1260 GCF_047462075.1 Synechococcus sp. R55.2 | reverse complement strand
GAAGGGAAGGCCTTCGCTTCATTGAAGTCAAAGGCAGAGTTGAGGGAGCAAAGACGGTAACCGTTACCAAAAATGAAATCTTGACAGCTCTCAACAAACCCGACCATTTCATCCTGGCTTTGGTAGAAGTGCCAGCCGATCCCGCCTTTCCAGAAGGGGATGCCTTCAGGGTAAAGACCCCTGCAGGCACCTACACCGTGCCGGGCGAAGGCTGCCAGGTGCGGTATGTGCGGCGGCCTTTTCAACGGGAGCCGGATTTTGGGGCCAGTAGCGTCAACTATGATTGGAAAGAATTGTGGAATCGAGGAAGGGATCCCAAATAGATACTAACTTTCATTGGTAGGATGAATTCATGCTACTGGAATTGCGGCAAATCCATGTTCCAGCAGGTCAGCGAGTTGTCTTGCAGGGCATCTCTTGGCAAGAGTTTGAAACCATACTGAGCGAATTGGGAAACCAGCGGGGGTCTCGGTTGGCTTACGATCATGGCTTGCTGGAGATCATGATGCCGCTTCCAGAGCATGAGGATGATAAAGAGATCATTGGTGATTTAATTAAAGCGCTGTTGGAAGAGCTGGATATTGAGTTCCGCAGTTTAGGTTCGGTGACCTTAAGAAAGCCTACAACTTATGGCCTGGAGCCTAACCAGTGCTTTTATATTCAGAATGAGCTAGCAATTCGCGGCAAGAAACGAATAGATCTCATGATCGATCCACTACCCGATCTTGCAATTGAAGTTGATATCACATCCCGAACCCATCTTGATCTTTACGCAGCACTTCAGGTACCGGAGCTATGGCGATTTGATCAAGGCATTCTTCAAGTTAATGTACTCCGATTTGGCAATTACCAAGAAGTTGATGAAAGCCCAACTTTCCCAGGCTTAAACCTAAAGCAAGTTATCCCTCATTACCTACAGGAGAGCAAAGTCTTAGGTAGAAACAAAGCAATTCAAGCATTCCGCCGATGGGTACAAGGACAAATCCAGTCGTCGTCCAGAAAAAGTAGCAACTCAATCGGCACCCAACATGGCTTGTCCCAAATCAAGATGCCTTAGTTGCTCTTGAACAGGCTGGAGCCATCTTTTCGTTGAGCCCGCCTTCCCCTCAGACTAAACTCTAAACTGCAGCCTGTTTAACCCGAGTAAACTACCCGACACCAACCGCTAGGCGGTACGGAGCGGGCTTTTAGTAGCCCTGCAGTTAGCAAGCCAACCACGAGCCTCTGGGGTGGTTTACAGCACCCCCAATCGACCGTTAC
>NZ_JANSIH010000055.1:0-10241 GCF_047462075.1 Synechococcus sp. R55.2 | reverse complement strand
TTTTGCAGTGGGATCAAATCGTCAGCACTGCCCTGAAGGAGCTGCAGCAGGCCTTTCTCTCGAAAGGGGTGAAGGGGCTGAGCCGCTGCTGTTTTTACAGTCTCAGCCCGGATCAGCAGACGGTTCGGGTCAGCCATGAGGCCCTGAGCCCTGGGCTAACCCCCTCCCTAGGAGAGGTGTACCGGATCCAGGACTTTGGCTCGCTGTGCGAGCGCCTGCGGACGGGGCAGGTGGTGCAAATAGCCTTGCCTCTGCTGCCGGATCGAGATCTCCTGACCCCAGAGGGGTTGGCCGCTCTCCAGGCGCTGCAGGCTTGCTCGGCGGTGCTGATCCCGGTGCAGTCGGTGGGCTCGGCAGGAGTAGGGCTTTCGGAGGTTGGCGGGAAGGATGGGGGACGGCCCGGTTTGGCTGCAGAGCCAGGGGAGATGATTGGGTTGTTGGGAGTGTACGTCACCACACCCCACCTTTGGCAGCCGGAGGAGATCGAGCTGTTGCGCTCGGTGGCCTCTCAACTGGCCATTGCCCTCACCCGTTCCAGCCTGTTCGAGCATGCCCATCAGCAGACGGAACGGCTGGCTCTGTTGCACTCGATCACGGCGGCGATTCGCTCCAGCCTGGAGCCCACCACCCTCTTCCATGCGATCACCCAGCAGATCGGGGCGGCTTTTCAGGCAGATGTGTGTATCTTGGCCCTCTGGCAGCCGGAGCAGGAGCTGCTACACCCTGTTGGCCTTTATGCGCCGCAGCTTTCCCCCACCGTTCGCGTGGGCGGGACGGAGTCGTTGCTGGACACTCTGTTGCCGACAAGGGGGCCGTTGGTGGGATCCCCAGATTGCCCCTGGGTTGAGCCTGGGATCCCGCCGGACTTGCCGGAGACGATTCGAGCCAAGTTGCGCTTGGGGGCCAGTTTGCTCGCCACCTTGAGGGGGCCTGTGGTGGTGCCGGAGCCGCAGACGGCTCAGTCCTGGGCCGATCTAAAGCCTCAGAGCCAGGGGAGTGGGCTGTTGTTGGTGCCCCTATTTGCTTCTGAGCATCCGGACAGGCCCCAAGAACTGTTGGGGGGCATTGCCCTAATCCGCTACCCTGGCAGCGATTCCCTGACCCCTCGTCCTTGGCAGCCGGAGGATCTGGAGTTGGCAGAAGCCGTGGCCGAGCAGGCGGGGATCGCCCTCAAGCAAGCGCGGCTTTACGAGCAAACCCGTAGCTCTGCCCAGCGGGAAAGCCTTTTGCGCCAGATTGCCCAGCGCCTCAGCGGCACCTACAATCCCCAGGAGGTGGTGCAGATTGCCCTCGAGGGCATGGCAGAGGCTTTGCAGGTTGAGCGGTGCAGTTTTGTGGCGCCCTGCAGTGGCCATGAGCCGTTCGCAGCCTCGTCGCGACAGCCTTGCGGTTCCCCTTCCCCTGCCGTAGGCAGAGCAACAGCCCCACCAGAGGCGGGACGGAGTCCTTTGGCTCAGCAACCCTTGGCCGGCGCTCCTGCAGAACCTCTGGCCATCATCCAAGAGTATTGCCGTCAGCCGGGGATCCCTTCCCAAAGGGGACAGACGCTGCCCCCTGAGCTAAGCCAGCTCCTCTGGGTCAATTGCTACAGCCACCTGAACACGCTGCTGATTCCAGATGTCAACACCTTCGCATTGTCTGCCCACGCCCGCCGCCATCTGCTGCAAAAGGGCATCCGCTCCCTGTTGGGTGTGCCGATAGTCACCGATGCTCGCCAGGTGGCCGGGGTGCTTTGCGCCTTCATGCCGCCGTTTGAGCCGGCAGTTCGGGGAAGCAAAACCGCCGATATCGCCTCAGAAGCCGCCGGATTTTCCCCCAGAGATACGGACTTGGTGAACGCGCTGGCGGACATTGCGGCAGTAGCCTTGCAGCGGGCCTCTTTCTACGAGCAGGTTCGCCGTCAGGAGGCGACGGCAGCAGCTTTGCGGGGCCTAACCGAGGGGCGAGAGGCGGAAAGTCGTCGGTTGGCCGCCGATTTGCACGACCAAACCTTGGCAGATCTGGGAGCTTTGTCTCGCCAGATCCAAGAGCTATCCGGCGATCCGACCATTGGCCCAGCCGGACAGGCTCAGTTGCGGGCCATGAGCGCCCAACTGCGAGAGACCATGGCCGAATTGCGCGGGATCGTGGAAGATTTGCAGCCGACGGCCATGCGGGCCTTTAACCTTGGCCCCGCTCTGCGCAGTCTCCTGGAACGGGCCGCCCAACGTTCCCCCCATCCTCTCCTCACCCGTTTCGACAACCAAGCCGATGGCCTGCTCTCCCGTCTCAGCCCCACCTGCCAGAGCAACATTTTCCGCATCGTGCAGGAGGCTCTGAACAACATCGTCAAACACGCAGGGGCACGGCGCATCGATCTCATCATTCAGCCCAAGGCGCAACAGGACGCGGGTTCCTCTACCAACCCTCAGGCTCCCTACACCCACTTGGAGCTGAAGATCATCGACGATGGCTGCGGTATGCCGGAGTCCAAGAGTGGGGTGGATCCCGCCCAGCCGTCTGGCCATGGACACGGGTTGCTCAACATGCGCTACCGAGCCGAGTTGATCGGGGCAAGCATTGCTTGGCGTAATCGCCGCTTTGGCAGTGGCACAGTTGTAGAGCTGCGAGTCCCTCTGCCGCCGAGTCCCCGATCTTGCGGCTAGCCCCCCCTTTTCTGAGGTAGCAGACGCAGCATTTTCAGTCTCAACCTGTTCTATAGTCGTTTAAGCTCAAGGGTTCCCGGTTCTCTAACCTGTCTGGTGGAGGGATCCTCTCACGCCGGCAGGACGGAGTTTTTGCGCTGTCGTTAACACTGCGAGGAGAAGCATCTGTGGCCTATCGTGTGACTTTGATCCCTGGGGATGGCATCGGCCCGGAAGTGGCCAAGGCGATGACCACGGTCTTGGAGGCTACTGGGGTTCGGTTCGAATGGATCCCGGTAGAGGCAGGGGTGGAGGTGATTGAAAAATACGGCACCCCCTTGCCACCCCAGGTGTTGGAGTCCATTCGGGAAACCAAAGTGGCGATCAAAGGGCCGATTGGCACTCCCGTAGGTACTGGCTTTCGTTCGGTCAACGTGGCCATTCGCAAGGAGCTGGATCTTTTCGCCAATCTGCGCCCGGCCAAATCCATGCTCGGTGTCAAAAGCCCTTTTCAAGACATCGACCTAGTGGTGGTGCGGGAAAATACCGAAGATCTCTATGCCGGGATCGAGTTTGAACGGGGCACGCCGGAAGCCATCCAAGCGCGGGAGGAAATGATGCGCCTCTCCGGCAAACCCATCCGCGAGGGATCCGCCATCGGCATCAAGCCCATTTCGGACTTCGGCAGCCGCCGCATTGTCAAATTTGCCTTTGAGTACGCCCGCCAGAATGGCCGCAAGAAGGTGACGGCAGTGCACAAAGCCAACATCATGAAATTCACCGATGGCTTGTTTTTGCAGGTGGCACGGGAGGTGGCCCAGGAGTACCCCGACATCGAGTTTGAAGATCGCATCGTGGACAACATGTGCATGCAACTGATGCAAAAGCCGCAGCTCTACGATGTGCTGGTGCTCACCAACCTCTATGGGGACATCATTTCCGACTTGTGCGCGGGGATGATCGGCGGGCTGGGGGTGGCGCCGGGGGCCAACATCGGCGACGGCATTGCGGTTTTTGAGGCCATTCACGGCTCTGCTCCCAAATATGCCGGCCAAAACAAAGTCAACCCCTGCGCTCTGATCCTCTCCGGGGCGATGATGCTGCGCTACCTAGGAGAGCGGGAGGCTGCCGCAAGGGTGGAGGCGGCGGTGCAGGCGGTGATCGCCGAGGGCAAGCAGGTCACCTATGACCTGGCCACAGGGGATCCTGTCGGCACTCAGGAGATGGCAGAGGCCATTGCTGCCCGCGTGCGGGAGATGGCTTCGCAGTAGGGTTTGGCGCCAAATGTTTCTGATCCCAGGCTCCCCAAGGGAGGGGGGCTAGAGGACTCAATACCCCAAAACCGGATCCACCACCCCCAGCAAGGGATCCCCGGCCCGGAAGCGCCGCACATTTTCTCGCACCCGCTTAGAGAGGGCTGGGACAATCATGGCATCGGTAAGAGCAGTGTGGGGGGTAATCAGGCAGTTGGGCAAGCTCCAGAGGGGATGCCCATCCGGTAGGGGCTCGGGATCCGTGACATCCAAGGCGGCCCCGCGAATGACCCCCTGCTGCAGGGCGGCCACCAAGTCGGAGGTCACGATGTGCTTGCCTCGCGCCACATTCACCAGCCAGCACTGGGATCCCATCTGCTCCAACTCAGCTTGGGCGATGATCCCCTCAGTTTCCGGCGTGAGAGCCAAGGCCAAGATCACCACGTCTGCCTCTGCCAACACCGTTTGCCGTTCCGCGAGTGTCACCACCCGCGTGGCCCCCGGCAAGGGATCCGCCTTACGACGCACCACGTCGATGGAGCACTGAAAAGGCTGCAACAGCTTGATCAACTCTTGGGCGATGCCCCCGGCCCCAAAAATGACCACGCGGCTGCCCCAGAGGCTGGTACCCGAGCCTTCCTGCCACGTTTGGGCCAAGGCGCGGATCTTCAAGTCGCGCAAGCCGGCCAAGGTCAGGGCCAAGGCATGTTCCGCCACCGGTTGAGCATAGACTCCCTTGCCACAAGTCCACACATAAGCGGGATCCAAGACTCCCGCCCGAACAAAGGGTTCCACCCCTGCCCAGGGCAACTGCACCCAGCGGATCCCTTTCCCTTCCGCCAGACAGCACTTCAGGCCGGGCACATCAAAGGCATCGGCCCAGACCAAGGCTTCTGCTTCTGCCAGGGGCACAATTTCGCCACCCCCTGCCAAAACAGCCTCTTTGAGCCAGGGGCGAAGATTGTCGGGTTCGACGGCAATGCGTTTGCCTTGGATGCCCATAGGAACCGTTGGATAAGGCTTTCCCCTTGCCAGGATACTGTCGGCAGAGCGAGAGATGGCATGCACGGGCAGCCGCAAAAACCGGTGATCGAGTGTTAAGGGATCCCAAAGGGATCCTGGGCCACTTCCATAGGATCGCTAGGGTGAAAATTAGGGCTGCTGTGTTGGCTCAATCCTTAAGTAGGTAGCATTCCCCAATGACCCTATCCGAACTGCTGATCTTGGTGACGCTGCTCTTTCCCGGGATCCTGTTGTCGCTCATTGTGATGGGAACCTTTGCCGCAGGGGGATAATCATCTCCCAATGACAATGGTGAAGCCCTAAAGACGTGAAGACATGTCCAAAACCAAGCTGAGCGCCTGGGTCATGGGCTGGGGGTTAGCCTGCACTGCTGCTCTCTTTTTGCCCAGCGTGGCTGCTCAAGCTCAGGTGACCCTCGGTGTGCAGCCGGTGCGGGTGGTGCAAGGGATCCCTTTGTACCAGAAGGAGGTTTGGGTTGGAGACAATCGGATCCCCGTTTCTATCGTGGTCATTTCTCTCGCAGCGGGCCAACTGCGGCCTATCTGGGCTGCACCTGCGGGGCTGGTGGGTCTGGGGGAGCTGTCTTCCTTTGGCCCCGAACAGGGAGCAGTAGCCGCCATTAACGGTGGGTTTTTCAACCGCAACACCCGTCAGCCGCTGGGGGCAATTCGTCGGGATGGCCGTTGGATCTCCAGCCCCATTTTGGGTCGTGGGGTCATCGCCTGGTCGGATGGGACGGCAGGGCAAGAAGGGGGATCCGTGCGCTTTGCCCGTTTGCGGATGCAAGCAGAGCTGCGCAATGCCATTGGGGATCAAATCCCAGTGGTGGGCATCAATACAGGCTATATCCTGCCCGGCATCTCCCAGTTCACCCCCGACTGGGGATCCACCTACACCACCCAAACGGACGACGAAATGCTCGTGATGGTGCGGGAGGATCGGGTGCAAGAGATTCTGATGGCTGGCCTGGCCGGCAGTTTAACGGTACAGATTCCCAGTGAGGGGTATGTATTGGCAGGGCGGGGGCTAGAAGGTGCCCTAGAAGCCCGCAAGCTGGTTCCTGGGGATCGCCTCAGCTTTTATCTGCGCTTGGATCCGCCTGAGCTGGAAGCCTATCCTCACCTCTTGGGCGCAGGGCCGCTCTTGCTCTTGGATGGGCAGGTGGTTTTGGATGCCCGATTGGAGGCATTTCAACCCCTCTTTCGCAGGCAGCGAGCCGCCCGCAGTGCCATCGGCCAACTGGACAGCGGACATTTGCTGCTGGTTACCGCCGGCAATGCCCAGGAAAATCAAGGGCTCACCCTGCTGGAGATGGCACAGTTGATGCAGCAATTGGGCTGTCGCCATGCCCTGAACTTGGATGGGGGCAATGCTTCCACCTTGGTGCTGGGGGGAGAAGCCGTCAATTGGGAACACCGACACCCAGAAGCCAGCCCACTCAACAGCGAGACGGATCCCAGTCCATCCCGGCGGCGTACACCCCGAGTTCACAATGGCCTAGGGTTTTTCCCAAGCCCAAGTCGGTGACAGAAAACTTTTGTGCCGGCGGGATGGAGTCTTTTCCCTTTGATCCAGGGATCGAGGGTGGGATCCCCGGACTTCCCGGCTGCTTGGATGAGGGATCAGGTATTCTCCAGGATTGGATCTACCTTGCTAGGAGAAGACTTCTCAAGAAGGAAAGGACTCGGCTCTGGATCCCGGCAATCTCGGCACCCAAAGCTCCGGAGCTTGTGCAGGTCAATCTTAAATGGGATCCAAACTGAATGCCCAATGCTCATTTCTCAGAGTAGAAATAGAGGTTAAATTAAATGGAAATATCGGCTCCGAGATCGGTAAGAAAAATAATTAAAGAGTCAATCTCTCGAAGAAAACGGCCTCAGAATCTAAAATGTACACAATCCCTTGTGTTTCTCGCTGAATCGGATGCGATTCTCAAAAATATTGTCAATAAATCATTTTTTGACGAAGATAATTGACGAATTTGCATTTTGTTAATTTCGAGTCTGGAAATTAAGTATTTGGAGTTGTGGTCGCAATTCTTTCCACTGCGAATGTTCGGCAATGTGTGGATCTATCCAACTCCCGACAGAGTGGAGCTCCTGTCGGGCAAGGCTTCTGGGGTGGGCTAAGTCTCGCTGCTCTCGGTGGATAGGCTGCCGGTGCTGGCATTCCCGTTTGTGAGAGTCAACCTTATTTGGAAGAAATTATCTTTTCCTCGAATTTTTATAGAGCACCTCTATACTCAAGTAAGGTAGCCCTGCACACAAGCTTTTGTGCTGGGCCTGAAATTTTATTAAGATCCTCTGTCAAAGCTTTTCTTTTCAGGTATTGCCTCTCGTGCCGAAAAGCTAGGATGGGCAAGGATTGTATTTTCTATTACTCTATTGGGGATGATTTGTATGCCAGCTAGAAGCAGAACCGACTCATTGACGGATACGCACAGGTGGTGTTTCATGGAATCCATAGCCGACGCTCTCCACCACTTGTAGGCCCTATAACCTAGGGCCGTGTCCACTAGCCTGCTCTTGAGATTAGAACGTGGTTTGCACTGCCTCCCCAAATCCTATGCCCTCCCCCAAGGATGCCTTTCCTGTGGCCCGCGTCAAACAGCCTACTGCTCAAGCCAGCTCTGCTGCCGGCGACCGCTTCCTTCAGCGGGATGGAGCCCTCTCCGCCCAGTTGGTTCCCCAGGGATCCCTGCAGCTTTACACCCACCCCAGCCGGGGCATGTTTACGCCCGTCATGGCTCAGGCGATGCGCTTGGCAGGCCAGGGAACGCGGGTGCTGATCGTGCAATTTCTCAAGGGTGGGATCAATCAGGGGCCCGAAAATCGTCTCTCCCTGGGCAGATCCTTGGAGTGGGTTCGTTGTCGCCTGCACCGCTGCATCGATACACCTCACCTAGAGCCTGAGGAGCGGGTGGCATTGGATGAGCTGTGGCAATTTACCCAGGAGGCTGTCAGGAGTGGCCGCTATGACTTGGTGGTGTTGGATGAGCTGAGCTTGGCTGTGAAGTTGGGCCTGATCCCAGAAGCGGAAGTGCTGAGCTTAATCGACCAACGCCCCATCTCCATGGACATGGTGATCACCGGGCCGGAGATGCCAGATTCGTTTCTGGAGCGGGCCGACTTGATCACGCAGTTGCGCCTACGTGGCATCCCAGGCCCAGGGCTCCGCACTGCCGATGGGAATGTTGCCTGTTCTCTGGATCCCCCTCAAGTCAGCGGCACAGGTGCTATGCCTACAGCAGCCCATGTTGCTCCGCACCGCTAGCGCAAACAGTTTCCGCTCCGAAAGACCTAGGCAACACGGGTCGCGTCAGGGGGGCGGAGTCCCAATAAGACTGGAGCTTGTCCACCAGATGTGCCCTCACTCTCCAGGAAGCCGGCTGTAGCCATGTTGAAAAACGACCGCTGGATCTGTGAGCAAGCGCGGCGAGGGATGATCGAGCCGTTCTGCCCTGAGCTGGTGCGCGCTGTTGAATCTCGGCCCGTTTTGAGTTACGGGCTGTCTTCCTACGGCTACGACATCCGCCTGTCGCCGGTGGAGTTCAAGATCTTTCGCCATGTGCCCGGCACGGTGGTGGATCCCAAGCGGTTTAACCCCAAGAATCTGGAAGCGGTGGAGCTGCACCACGACGAGATGGGGGATTACTTTATCATCCCGGCCCATTCCTATGGGTTGGGGGTGTCCTTGGAACGGCTGCAAGTCCCGGATAACATTACCGTGATCTGCATTGGCAAATCTTCCTATGCCAGGGTGGGTCTGATTGCCAACCTGACGCCGGCTGAAGCGGGATGGCGGGGCTATCTCACTCTGGAGTTTTCCAACGCCTCCAGCGCCGACTGCCGTGTGTACGCTAACGAAGGGGTGGTACAGCTTCTGTTTCTGGAAGGGGATCCCTGCCAAGTGACCTACGCCGACCGCGCCGGCAAGTATCAGGATCAGCCGCAGCAGGTGGTGGTGGCCAAGGTTTAGCTGCTTCCCTCAAAAGGGAGAGGGTTGGCGGGATCCGGTTGGCTATGCTGGATCCACGTAGAACCCCATCTTGATTCATCTCCATGCCTGACTCTTTTTCGCCTGCTGCCGCTCCCCCCGGTGAGGCTGAGCCTTTGGGCGATAGGGAGCCCAATCCGGATCTGCTCACAGCTTCCTACGACTACACCCTCCCTCCAGATCGGATTGCGCAAACGCCGGTGGAGCCCAGGGATCAGGCGCGGATGCTGGTGGTGCACCCGGATAGGCACGAGCATCGCCGCTTCTGCCATCTGCCCGACTACCTGCAGGAAGGGGATCTGCTGGTTCTCAACGATACCAAGGTGATCCCGGCCCGCCTGTTCGGGGCTAAGGAACCCTCTGGGGCGCGGGTCGAAGTGTTGCTGCTGGAGCCTTGCCTGGAAGGGATCCCTGCCGCCGCCCAACCTCTGCCGGATCAGGCGTGGAGCTGGCGGGTTTTGGTCAGGCCGGGCAAACGGGTGAAGGTGGGGGATCGGATTGGTTTTTGGAGCAAGCAGGGATCCCCCTCTGGGCTGAGAGCCACTGTCCTGGATTTGGACCCGGAGACCGGTGGGCGAGTGGTGCAGTTTGAGTGGGAAGGGGCGCAACCTTTTGAGGAAATCCTGGAACAGGTGGGCCGGATCCCGCTTCCTCCCTACATCAAGGCTTCCGGATCCCCGGGCTCAGGACAAGTTCGCCCTGAAGACTACCAAACCCTCTGGGCCAAACACCCCGGCTCGGTGGCTGCTCCCACGGCAGGGCTGCACTTTACCCAGGAGCTGCTGGAGCGGCTGGCCCAAAAAGGGATCCAAACGGCCTACATCACCCTGAACATCGGCCTGGGTACCTTCCGACCGGTGGAAGCGGAGCGGGTAACCGAGCATCGTCTCCACAGCGAGTGGCTCAAGGTGCCGGCAGAAACGGTGGCAGCCATCCAAAAAGCCCAAGCCCGAGGGGGGCGGGTGATCGCGGTGGGAACGACTGTGGTGCGCTCTTTGGAAACCGCGGCAGCCTCTGGCACCTTGCAGCCTTGGCAGGGGAAAAGCGATCTATTCATCTACCCCGGCTACTCCTGGCGGGTGATTCAAGGACTGGTCACCAATTTTCACCTGCCCCGCTCCAGCCTGATGATGCTGGTGGCTGCGCTGATCGGGCGGCAAAGGCTGCTGGATCTCTACCGAGAGGCCATCGAGCAGGGATATCGCTTCTATTCCTTTGGGGATGGCATGCTCATCTTGCCCTAGGGCTGGGGCTGACCTGATACATTTACGCTGAACACTGCTGAACATTACTGTTCAACTATGCAGCGATAGCATTCTGTTTGTTTCCAAACAGAATGGCGGTA
>NZ_JANSIH010000054.1:0-1279 GCF_047462075.1 Synechococcus sp. R55.2 | reverse complement strand
GATCACAAGGTGCAGCAGCAGGAGTTCAAACGGCGCTACCAGGCGGTGCAGCAGGCCTACTCTAGGTCTGTTCGAGACGGTCTCCCCCCTCCTTCCTAGTCCTCTGTGCCGCTGCCCCCTCTCTCGACGACGGCAGACAAAAGGCAAGACAGGTGCCATTTGAAATGACCACAAAGCAGGTCTGTGTAGTTGTAGTCAATTCAGTTGACAATGAGACGGTGTTAAAGGCAAGATGACGTGGGGGTAGACCTCAGGAGGAAGCTTCATGACCTATAGCTTAGACCTGAGAGAGAGAGTCGTAGGGTATGTCCAGGAAGGGGGCAGCCCCACTGCAGCTGCACAGATGTACAAAGTCAGTCGTGCAACGGTTTATCGCTGGCTGAACCGAGAAGACCTGAGGCCGACAAAAGTCAAGACTCGGAAGCGAAAGATAGACTTGGTCGCTCTGCAGCAAGACGTAGAACAGTACCCAGAAGCTCGACTGAAGGATAGAGCCCAGAGGTTTGGCGTCCATCCCAGCGCTATTTACTATGCTCTTAGGAAGATGAAAACAACGCGAAAAAAAAGAGTTAAGGCACCGAGAGCGGGATTGGCAAGAGAGAATCCAAGAGAGAATCAACGACTCTAGGGTCTTGAGGGAGTTGGTTCAGAAGTATGGAAGTGAGAGTTTAGCTTACAATGGGCTCTGCACCGCTGACGCGAATGATGAGAGAATGACGAGACAGGGTTTGGGGAGATACGCACCTGTTTTATGCTTGGCCAAAGAGAGGGGAGAAAGTTTATGGGAAGAGAGAGAGCTGAGTAGCCGGTAGGAGGAAGGAGAGAGGGGGTTTGATAGCCCCGACGCTTTTTCAAGTAGCTCGAATGCGGAAGAATTTGAGGGACACTAAATGCCGAGTTTGGAGAGGACATCTGTATTGACTCTGGGCAATGGGCCGATTCAAAGGCCTAGGGCCTACTCGGCGAACGGAAGGGAAGGATAAAGGATTTGATGAAAGCGGCAGGGCAGGAGGTGGTTTTTTGCTGAGGCCCTCGCCAGACTTGAATGAGATTGAGGGTGACTTTAGTGCTCTCAAGAGGGCAAGGATGCATGCTGATAGAGGAACTTCTGTGGATGAAGTGATAAGGCCTGCGGTCCGCTGTTGCAGACGGAACTGTTGTACTGGCTAGCGTCTCATTGTTATTTGGATTGACTATGGCGGCTATTCCAGCAGCAGCGAGAGGAGGGCTAGGGATCTTCAGGGCAGTTGCAGCACCTGAACGGGCGAACCGGCAGGGA
>NZ_JANSIH010000053.1:0-10477 GCF_047462075.1 Synechococcus sp. R55.2 | reverse complement strand
TACAGCACGCTCAGCTCGATGTCGTCGGCAAGTTGGTACACTGCGCGCAGGGTGAGGTAGTTCCATTCGGGTTTGCCGCGCTGGTTGTTGAGCGCGAAGCTATTGATTTCCCAGCCGACATTTTCGTAGGTGAGGTGGAACCGCAGGCGCGGGGCGTAGCGGTAGTGGGCGTCCAGCTGGACGCGCCGCATGCGGTCGCGCCCCTGATAGCCCCGATTGAAGGGCAGCTTCGCCGTGCCCGTGTAGGCGTCCACCGCCAACGCGACGCTTAGGTTCTCGGCGACTTGGTAGTCGGTGCGGAAGTAAGTGCCCTTCAGGTCGGACGGGTTATACAGGTAGCCGATGCGCCCCCAGTTGCCTGGCGCGACGAAGTAAGGCTCGATTTCGCGATAGCCCAGCGTGCCGCGCCAGCGGTCGTTGAAGGGGTAGCTCACGCGCACATCGAAGGCAGTGTTCTTGCTGCCGACCACGCGATTGTCGCCGCGCAGCAGCGTGCTGACGGCATAGTCGAACGCTGTGCTCAGCTCACTGAACTTTGCCGACAGGTCGAGCGCCAGCACATCGGCGCGGTTGACATCTGTGCGCACCGTGTTAAGGATATGCTCGAAGCGGCGGTTGCGCCCGACGCCCGCCGCCATGTAGGTCGCGCCCAGATTGACGGGAGTCTCGGCGACTTGGAACTGGTACTGCAGGCGCAGCACTGCCATCTGGTCAACGGGCGCGCTGACGGAGGCGTTGTGGTTGGCGAAGCGGATGGGGAAAAAGCGCGTGGTGTTGGACTGAATGCCGTAGCTGCTCACCAGGAACAGCTGCGCGTTCACCCCGCCGAAGGTCGCGCTCAGCCGTGCGCCGTCCGCGCGGAACGCGCCGTCGTCGTAGCGTGCGGCGTCGAGGTAGTAGTCGGGGTCAATCCGCTGCAGGGTGTACGGGGTCAGTTTGAGTGGGATGCGCCCGATTTGCGCCTGGAACTCCCTGCCGAACAGCTCCAGCGGCAGCGTGATGTAGGCTTCCCAGATGGCGACATCGGTCGCGCCGACGGTGTACGCGGCGGTGTTGAGGCGCTGGCTATCCGCCGTGCGGGTCGCCTCGCGCGTGTAAGGCAGATAGTTGCCAACAATCAGGGTTGCCTTCGCATCGATGCGCTCGTCGATGGGCACATCGACCTGCAGCCCCAGCTCGTGCAGCACGCCTACGCTCTGCAGGAACTTGCCCGACGGGTTAATCGCGTTGCCGTTGTAGGTGAACGCGCTGCGCTTATCGTAGCTGTGCGTGCCGAATACGGCAAGCAGCACATCGCCCGTGAGGCGGTTGCGCCGTCGCTCTTCGGACTTGAGGCGTTCGCTCAGCGCGTCGAGGTCGCGCCGCAGGTCACGCACGCCCGCATTCAACTCGTTCAGCTCGGTCTGGAACTCTTGCGCCAGTCGCTGGAGGGTCTCTACCGCGCTGCGCAGCTGTTGCAGCTCTTGGACGGCTTGCTGCAGCTCGCGCAGGCGCGCTTCAGGCGTCGTGGGCTGGGGCGCAGTGGGCGTGTCGGGTGCAACTTGGTTGACGCGCCCTTCCAGCTGGCGGATGCGCTCGTCGATGACGCGGTAGGCGCGGGCAATCGCCTGCGCGAACTCGGCGCGGGTGACCTGTCGGTTCGGCTGAAAGCTCCCGTCGGGGAAGCCCTCCAGAATGCGCAGGCGCACCAGCTCGCGAATCGCTTGGTACGCCCAGTGGTTCTGGGGCACATCGTTCAGCTGCGCATATGCGCTCAGCGTCAGAAGACCTGATACCAGTAGCAATACTCCTGCTCGCATCGTCTCCTCCTTGAGTAGAAGTGATGCCTGTAGGATACCCGATAGGCGCGAGGTATACTACGGGCATGCTGCAACGCCTACGCCTGCGCAACTTCCGCAGTTTTCGGGACGCAACGGTCGCGTTCGGGTCGCTGAATATCGTGTTGGGGGCGAATGCATCGGGCAAGACGAACCTGATGCAAGCGTTCCGTTTTCTGCGCGACCTGACGCGCCACGACCTTGAGTATGCGGCGGCGCAGCAAGGCGGTGTGGAGTACCTGTGTCATCTGGGCAGCGCGGACTCCACTTTCACGCTGGAGGCGACGCACAAACTGCGCAGCGGTGGACGCAAGACTTCGTGGCGGGTAGCGCAGGTGGAACACGCGCTGACGGTGCGTGTCGTGCGCACCCGCTTCGCAGTGGAGATTCTGCAGGAGTCGCTTGTGGCAACGCTTGGGCGGGACGCTGCTGCAACGGTTCATCTCACAAGGCGTGGGGATACAGCAACCGTGCGTATCGAGCCGCACAGCGTCGCCGAGGCGGTGGGCACGCCTGCAGAAGGGCGGTTCGAACTGCCCAAAGCGGCGTCGGTTTTACAGTACGCGCCGTTCCCGCTGCACATCCCGCGCCTCTACACCGACCTGCTCGCGATTTACGATTTCACGCCCAAAGCAGCGAAAGGCAGCGCGGCGTTGGCGGCGTACAGCGAACTTAACGAAGACGCCAGCAACTTGGCACAGGCGCTGGCGCGAATCATGCAGCACGAGGCACAGCATGCACGCTTGCAGAACCTTTTGCGCTACCTGCTCCCGCATCTGGAGTCGCTTGAGGCCGCGCCGATTCTCGGTAAAGAGGTTCAATTGCAGGCGAAGGAGTCCTACTTCGTGCAACCCATTCCCGCCATGCTGCTGTCGGAGGGCACGGTTGAGGTGATTGCGCTGGTGGTCGCGCTCTTCTTCTCCAAGCCGCACGCGGAGACGCTGTTATTTGAGGAGCCAGACCGCAGTTTGCACCCCCAAGTGCTGGCGCGTCTGATGTCGCTGCTGCGCGAGGTCGCCGCCCGCAAGCAGCTCATCTTCACCACGCATAGCCCCGAAATCCTGCGCCACGCACGGGTGGAGGAGTTGCTCTTGGTGGAGCGGGACGCGCAGGGAGGCTCGGTCATCAAACGCCCCGCGGAGCTGGAGATGGTGCGCCACTTCCTTGAAAATCAACTGGGGCTGGAACATCTGTTTGTGGAGAACCTGCTGAGCAGATAGCCATGAACGGCTGGCGCGGCGTATATCTATTTGTAGAGGGACAAGATGAGAATCATCACTGCGGGCGGGACAGGGTTCATCGGCAAGGCGATGCTGGCGGCGTATCGGGCGGAGCATACGCTGGAGGTGCTGACGCGCGACCCCAACGCGGCGCAGGCGCGCCTGCCCGAAGGCGTTCGAGCCATCGGCTGGGACGGCGCAACGCTCGGCGAGTGGGTCAATCGGCTCGACGGCGCGGACGCGGTGATTAACCTTGTGGGCGAGAGCATCGCGCAGCGGTGGACGCCCGCCGTCAAGCAGCGCCTGTGGGACAGCCGTGTGAAGACGACCGAACTGCTGGTGCAGGCAGTGCAGCAGGTGCAGACGCCCCCGCGCATTTGGCTGCAGGCGTCGGCAATTGGCATCTACGACCAAAGCCCCGACACGACCGCCGACGAGTCCAGCCCGCCTGCCAGTGGCTTTCTGGCGGATTTGGGCAAGGCGTGGGAGGCGGCGGCGCAGCCTGTCGCGTCGCTGGGTGCGCGCCTGTGCTATATGCGTATCGGCGTCGTGCTTGGGCTGGAGAGCGGTGCGCTGCCGCAGATGCTCACCCCGTTCAAGCTCGGCGTCGGCGGACCCATCGGGTCGGGCAAGCAGTGGCTCTCGTGGATCCACCTCGGCGATGTGGTCGGCGCGGCGGCGTTCCTGCTGGAACGGGACGACCTGTCGGGCGCGTTCAACTTCACTGCGCCGCAGCCCGCCACGATGGACGAGTTCGCCAAGACGCTGGGGCGCGTGCTGCTGCGCCCTGTGATCTTTCGTGCGCCCGCGTTCGCCGTGCGCCTGATGCTGGGCGAGATGGCGGAGTTTGTGCTGCAAGGCTCGCGCGTGTTGCCCAAGCGGTTGCTGGAAGCGGGCTACGAGTTCCGCTTCCCGACGCTGGAGGCGGCGTTGCGCGATTTATTGGGCAAGTAGCGGTCGCGCACTGGCTGTCGACGGCGCTTGACAAGGCGTCGCGTCGCTACCCGCTCCCATCGGGGGGCTTACGGCACACGGGGAAACGACTTACCGTTGCTTCCTTCCGGACCTGGCGGGGTTCACCGTCCCTCCGTTGCGTAAGTCCCGATGATCCTCACGGGCGCGTGCGCGGCGGGTCTTGCGGCTGTCCCGCCTCGAGCCAGAGTTCAGCCCTGCTATGGCGGATTGCAGGTACAGGGAACCGCCAGCTCCCCGCTTAGCGCGACCGTAACATAAAGTATACCCGACGGCTACTCTTCCAGCTGCGCGATGGGCACGGGCACGCCGCCTTGCGCCGCCGACTGCCACGCCGCCTCCGTGAACGCCGTGATGCGCAGCGCGTTCTCGGGCTTGGATTGCACCTCCTCGCGCCCCAAAATCGCGTTCACAAAGTTGATAATCGGCTGCGATCCCTGCGGCAGGTTCTCCTGCTTGTAGCGGTTGCCGTGCGCGTCGCAAATCTCCAGTTGGTCATGGCGAATGAGATAAGTGCCCTCGCTGCCGACGACGGTAATCTCCTCGTGCCAGCCGACCGTCGTGCTGCCGATAATCGACAGGTTGCCGATGGTTCCGTTCGCGTACTCGAACGCCAGCGCGGAGTTGATGTCCACCTTGCGGTCGAAGTATTGCATGTACGCGCTGACTTTGGTCGCGGGCGCGTCGATAATCCACATCAGGAAGTCCACCAGGTGCGAGCCGGTGTCGTTGATTTGCCCGCCGCCCGACAGCTCGGGGTCTTGACGCCAAGTGTTGGCGGTGGCGTGCATCCAGTTCTGCAGGTTGAGGGCTTGCACGAAGTGTACCTCGCCGATTTCGCCGCGTCGGATGCCCTCGTACACATAGCGGTACACGGGGATGTAGTGGCGCTGGTAGGCAATAAGCCCGACCTTGCCCGTCTCGCGGATTTTGCGCACGAGCGCGCGCGCATGCGCCACGGTGCAGACCATCGGCTTCTCGATCATCACATGCAGTCCTTTGTCCAGCGAGTCCATCGCCTGCTGGTAGTGCAGGGTGTGTGGCGAGACGATAATCACGCCGTCCATCTCCACTTTGTCGAGCATCTCGCGGTAGTCGTCGAAGAAGGGCACGCCTTGCAGGTTCGGGAAGCGCTCGGTGGTTGCCTTGCGCTGGTCGGGGCTGGGTTCCGTAATGGCGACCAGTTCCGCGTCGCTAATCCCTTGCAGGATGTTGATATGGTGGCGTGCCATGCCGCCGCTGCCAATCAGTCCTAAGCGTATTTTGCTCATTCCGTTCCTCCATGTTCAGTTCAAAGTGAGGGGGCGTTGCGCCCCGCGCTTGTTTCGAGGCGAGTCGGTAAGTTCCTGCTACGGCGCATCGGCGTTGAATAACGGAGCGACGCGCGTCCATAGCTCAGGGTCGCCGACCGCCTCGCCAAACTGTTCCACCCAGTAGCGCACGCAGCTAAAAATTCACTTTCGAGGGCATGTGCTTCTCGATCCATCGGCGTTTGGCTTCAATCCAGCGGTCGCACAGTGGGCGCGTGTCGGGGTCGGGGAACTTGCCCAGCAGTTTCCAGAAGGCGTAGAGCTGCTGGATAGCGCGGAACCGCTCGGCGTAAGTGCTTTGGAGACGCTCAGTGTGGGTGAGCGTCTCCAGTTCGCGCAGTCCGTCGCGCCAGCGCCGAATCGCTTCGGCGGGTAGCGTTGGCGGGCGATTCGCGTCCATCGGCTGCCTTCCTCACGACGCCTGCTGGATGTCGTCGGCGGTGAGGATTTCGGGGTCTTTGCGCTGCGTGACGGTCTCTTCCGTGATAATCACGCGCTTGATGTTCGGGTTGGATGGCGCTTCGTACATCACATTCAGCATGACCTCTTCGAGGATGGCGCGCAGGGCGCGTGCGCCTGTGCCGCGCCGAATCGCCTCTTGGGCAATCGCGCGCAGCGCGCCCTCCTGAACGACCAGCTCGACGCCGTCCAGCTCGAAAAACTTCTGGTACTGGCGCACGAGCGCGTTCTTGGGTTCGACCAAGATTCGCGCCAGCGTCGCCTCGTCCAGCGCGTCCAGCGTCGCGACCACAGGCAGCCGCCCGATGAACTCGGGAATCAGCCCGAACTTGAGCAGGTCTTCGGGCATCACATGCTG
The DNA here is from genome assembly GCF_047462075.1 of Synechococcus sp. R55.2. Taxonomy (NCBI): domain Bacteria; kingdom Bacillati; phylum Cyanobacteriota; class Cyanophyceae; order Synechococcales; family Synechococcaceae; genus Synechococcus; species Synechococcus sp. R55.2. Next base: position 4,341 of record NZ_JANSIH010000053.1, on the reverse strand, counting down.
GAGCAGTTCGCCCACATTGCGCTTTTTGCGCGTTTCGGGACTGGAGCGGAAGCCCATCGACTGGTCGGTCAGCCGTCGCTCGATGATTTTCTCCAGCCCGTCGAACGCCCCGCCGCAGATGAACAGGATGTTGGAAGTGTCGATCTGGATGAACTCTTGGTGCGGGTGCTTGCGTCCGCCTTGCGGGGGCACATTCGCGACCGTGCCTTCCAAGATTTTGAGCAGCGCCTGTTGCACGCCTTCGCCCGACACATCGCGCGTGATGGAGGGGTTATCGGCTTTACGGGCGATTTTATCGATTTCGTCGATGTAGATGATGCCGCGCTCGGCGGCTTTGATGTCCATGTCGGCGGCTTGGATGATGCGCAGCAGGATGTTCTCCACATCCTCGCCGACATAGCCCGCTTCGGTGAGCGCGGTCGCGTCGGCGATGGCGAATGGCACATTCAGGATACGCGCCAGCGTCTGCGCCAGCAGCGTCTTGCCGCTGCCTGTGGGACCAATCAGCAGGATGTTGCTCTTTTGCAGTTCGACCTCGTTGCCCGCGCCTGCTTTGACCCGCTTATAGTGGTTGTAGACGGCGACGGACAGCACGCGCTTGGCGCGGTCTTGCCCCACCACATATTGGTTCAGCACGCGATAGATGTCTTTGGGTTTCGGGATGGTGTCCACCGAGCCGATGGGCTGTGGGGTGGGCGACGCGCCCGACTCGCTGCGCAGGATGTCGCTCGCCAGCTTGACGCAGTCGGCGCATACGCCCCCGTACATGCCCAGAATCAGCTTGCGCACCTGCTCGCGCGACTTGCCGCACAGCACACACCGATCGGTCATGCGTGTCTCATTCGTTCGTGCCACGAGTGCCTCCTGTTAGCGACCGCTGCGGTCTAACACATGATCGATTATTCCATACTCTTTGGCTTCCTGCGCGGACATGAAGTAGTCGCGTGCGGTGTCTTGTTCCACGCGCTCGATGGGCTGACCCGTGTGCTTGTGCAGGATGTTGTTTAGGATGTCTTTGTAGCGCAGCACCTCGCGCGCTTGGATTTCGATATCGAGCGCGGTTCCCTGAAAGCCTGCGTGCACTTGGTGAATCATGATGCGTGCGTGGGGCAGGGCGTAGCGTTTGCCAGGCGCGCCGCCTGCCAGCAGCACCGCGCCCATGCTGGCGGCTTGCCCGATGCAAATCGTGGCGACATCGGGGCGAATCATCTGCATCGTGTCGTAGATTGCCAGCCCCGCGCTCACGACGCCGCCCGGCGAGTTGATATACATATCGATGTCCTTGTCGGGGTCTTCTTTCTCCAGAAACAGCAGCGACGCCACGACGAGGTTCGCGATGTCGTCGTTGATGGGCGTGCCGACGAACACGATACGGTCTTTGAGCAGGCGCGAGTAGATGTCGTAGGCGCGCTCGCCACGCGCCGTCTGCTCCACCACCATCGGTATCAGTTGGTTTTTCGGGTCAATCATCGTCTCAATCTCCTTGCTCTGTATTTTGGACGATATCGAGCAGTTTTTTCAGGGCGCGATCGAGGCGAATCTCCTGGGCGACGCGCTGGCGCAGCTCGGGGTCTTCCTTGAGGCGCGAGCGCGTCTGGGGACCCGCGTCGGTTAGGGCGATTTCGGTGATTGAGTCGAGTTCAGCGTCGGTGACCTCGATGCCCTCTTGGTCGGCGATTGCCAATAGCAGGAAGGTATTCTGCAGGCGGGCGATGCCGCGCTGGCGCAACTGCTCGCGCACCTCTTCGCCTGTCAAGCCTGTCTGTTGTATGAATTGCTCAAGAGTCGTTCCGCTCTCGACCAGTTCCTTGCTGAACTCCGCGATTTCCTCGCGCAGCTGCTCGTCGATGAGCGCGTCGGGCAGGTGGACGATGCTGCGCTCGCGCAACGCCGCCAACGCCTGACTGCGCGCCTGATCCTGAAGGTACTCCAGCTTCTGGCGCGTAATCCGTTGGCGCACATCCTCACGCAGGGCATCGAGGGTCTCGAAGCCGAACTGCTTCGCGAATTCGTCGTTGAGTTCGGGGTAGACAGGCGCGAGGATTCGCTCGACGGAGACGGCGACGGTGAGCGTTTTGCCTGCCAGTTCGGGGTCGTCGAAGCTTTCGGGGAAGGTGAGCGTCGCCTCTTTGGTCTCGCCCTCGCGCATGCCCGCGAGTAGGTTGTCCAACGCGCCGAAGGTTTGCCCAAGCGTGATCATATAGCGGTTGCGCCGTGCGTTCGCCTCCTCCAGCGATTGGATGCTGACGACGAGGCGGTCGTCGGGTTGCGCGGGTCGGTCAGGTGCGGCTTCAAGCTTCATCTGCTGCTTGCGGAGCGATTCGATTGCTTGCTCCACCTCGTCGTTGCTGGTCTCTTGCGGCGGGATGGGGAAGCGCAGGTCGCGATACTCACCGAGTTTCTCGACAACAGGGCGCAACGGCACGGTGAGCTTGAAGCGGAACGGCTCGCCTTCCTGAAGTCGCTCGATGTTGACCTGTGGGGGGCGGTAGGGTTCGAGCTGCTCCTGTTGCAGCACTTTAGGGATGAATTCGTCCATCATCAGCTCGCCTGCTGCGCGGCGCAGGTTCTCTTCGGAAACCATGCGACGCAACATCGGCAGCGGCGCTTGACCGGGGCGAAAGCCCGGCACGCGCAAGTACCGTCCGATTCCCCGCAGCGCGCGTTCAAACATCCGCTGTGTGGTGGTCGCATCGACTTCGACGGTCAGGTGAATCGTGACGGGCGACGGCTCCTCACGGCTCAGGATTTGAAACGGTTGTGTGGATTGCGCTTGCATAGCACCGCCTCTAAATGTAAGATGGAGCGGGAGACGGGACTCGAACCCGCGACCCTCTCGTTGGCAACGAGATGCTCTTCCACTGAGCTACTCCCGCACGCTTTGTATTATACCCGATTTGGTGGGCGAGGGGAGACTCGAACTCCCACGGGCAAAGCCCACCAGATCCTAAGTCTGGCGTGTCTACCGATTCCACCACTCGCCCTGTGGTGGTGCCGAGGGGCGGATTCGAACCGCCGACACCCGGATTTTCAGTCCAGTGCTCTACCACTGAGCTACCTCGGCGCATGGCGGGGCTGACGGGACTTGAACCCGCGACCTCTAGCGTGACAGGCTAGCGCTCTGACCTGGCTGAGCTACAGCCCCGTAAACCTTGGCTCGCTGGTGGGCGAAGCAGGGCTCGAACCTGCGACCTCTTCCTTGTAAGGGAAGCGCTCTCCCAGCTGAGCTATTCGCCCGATTGCTCAGGCACGGGATATTATACCACACCTCACGGCGGTTTGTCAAGAGGTCAAGAAGATCAGTTTGTCGGCGCAGGGTTGTCGGAAGTATACTCTCTGCGATGTCGCTACTGGAACAGTTGCGCCGCCGACGCGAGAGGATCACTGTAAACTCTGTCCTTGCGATTAGTATCATCCAGCAGCGTACAACGCGCACAAGCGGTAGTATACCTCGCAAATTTTTCTCTGAACAGAACCAATCCACCAACTGGTCGAGAGGGGGAGAGAGGGTCGTGCCTGTCGGGGCAGCAAGACGAACCGCCCCGACAGGGGGTGACTTTCAACATCCTATACCAAAGTTGAACAACACAATGAGCAGGTCACCATCATCTACCCGTCCATCTCTGTTGATATCGGCGGGTAGATTGTTGCCAGATTCACCAAAGGCGCATAAGAGACCCAGCAGGTCCGCGTCGTCCACACAACCATCTCGATTAATGTCCCCTTCAGGGACATCGGTGATTAGGTTGTAGACTCGCAGACCTATACCCACATTCAGGACAATCTCCTTCCGACCGTCGTTATCCAGATCGGCAACGCGGAGACTATCGTATCGTCCTGCGTTCTGACCCAACGGGTTGCTTCGCCATACAGCGGTCTGATTTGTGACAGGGTCTCGATAGACCACATGGAGCCGTCCATTCACGCAGAAGATGAGATCGGGGTCGGGCGTGCCCAGCAAGTCGGCAACCTGTAGCCCATCTATGCGACCACCGTAGTTGCCTAGCCCTTGCAGAATGCCTCCAGTGCTGGGGTTCAGGATATAAAGTGCCCCATTCGCTGTGCCAATCAGGATCTCTTGGATGCCATCGCCGTTGAGGTCAGCCAGTTCGAGTGCCGTGACTTCGCGCGCAGGGGTCGCCAGCTGCTGGAGCCGTGTGATGCCATCGTAGATGACTATCTGACCGTTCTCTTCACCGACGACAATCTCCAAGGCGTCGTCGGCGTCTATATTCCCCACGCGCAGGTAAGCCAAAGGGTTCCACTGACTAAGCCCGAGGTTCACACTGCGCCAGATAAAGGCTCCCGTGCGGGCATTGTAGAGATAGAGATAGGTGCCGG
>NZ_JANSIH010000052.1:0-1286 GCF_047462075.1 Synechococcus sp. R55.2 | reverse complement strand
CGGAATGCCCTACCGCGTAGTTGCACCAGATTCCGGCAAAAGCCGTTTTGTGCAACTACTTCTAGCATAGTGGGGGTATCTGTATCCCGACACCGACCCTACGGGTACAGTGCGGGGCTTAGCTACCCCCACACCCCCATAAGCTAAAAGACCTCAGAGTTTCTATCCTTACACCCAACCAGACGATGGTCACCCTCCAGCTTCGACAACTCACCATCCCACCCGGCCAGCGCCTGCTGATTCACAATCTGAATTGGTTAGACTTTGAAGCCATCCTAGATGAGCTGGGCGAAAAGCGAGCCAGCCGCATTGCCTACAGCGATGGGATATTGGAAATCAGAATGCCCTCACCCAAGCATGAGCGAGAAAAATCCATCATTGGAGACATTGTCAAAATCTTGCTAGAGGAACTGGAAGTTGACTGCGAATGTTTTGGGTCAGCTACCTTCAAACAGCAAGCAATGAACTACGGGATCGAACCTGATGAATGCTTCTATATCCAAAATCACCAGGCCGTGATTGGCAAAGATCGGCTGGATCTATCTGTTGACCCGCCTCCGGATCTGGCCATCGAAGTGGATGTTACTTCCAAAACCCAGATTGAGGCTTACACCCGCCTAGGAGTGCCCGAACTTTGGGTTTATCAAGGCAACCAGCTAACCATCTACATCCTGCAATCCGGCCAATATCAGGCTTCTGCCACCAGCCCAACCTTTCCTCAGCTACCGATTTTAGAGTGGGTGCCAGAAGTCTTGGCCCAAAGTCGAGATCTGGGTAGAAGTCCAGCCCTTCGTGCCCTTCGCCAAAAAATACGCTCCATCTTAGGGAATTAATACGAGCCATAGGCCACGTACTCTGAGAGTTTTGCCCAAAGAAGATGATGCTTGCCCTCAACCTGCAACCGGCTTTGAATTTAACCGATGAAGTTTTCGAACAGCTTTGCCGGCAAAATCCTGAGCTGCGCCTAGAGCGCACTGCCCAAGGAGAACTGATTGCCATGGCCCCTGCAGGCAGCGAAACTGGATTCCGCAATGCCGACCTGCTGGGCCAACTGTGGCAGTGGAATCGAGGCAAGAACTTAGGTTTTGTCTTTGACTCTTCCGCGGGCTTTGCCCTGCCCAATGGGGCCATCCGCTCTCCCGATGCCGCTTGGATTGCCAAAGAGCGCTGGCAGCAGCTTACCCCGGAGCAGCGTCGTCGCTTTGCTCCTCTTTGCCCCGACTTTTTGCTGGAACAGAAGTACCCCACTGACGAGCTTGCTATCCATAAGGCCAAGCTGCAGGAGT
>NZ_JANSIH010000051.1:0-10482 GCF_047462075.1 Synechococcus sp. R55.2 | reverse complement strand
TGGAGAGGGGCAGCCTCGCCTTCCGAACTTCTGGATTCGGCATCCGCTATCATGGCTACATTGGGTAAACCCAGAAAACAGCCGGGACAAAGCCCGATAGACAGGTCTCTGCTTGGGCTGAAGTCCTATGGTGCTTTGATTTAAAGTAGAGAGTTGTGTATAGGGTGCAGCGACTGTGAAGTACTTCTGCAGGCGAGTTGGCCGAGGTCGATCTCTCTCCCCGGAAGAGCGTTGGGTTGTTACTGAGGTTCGATTGGCTCAATTGCTCAGGGCAGCGGAAGCCAACCTCAAGGCCAACTCTGAGCTGCGGCAGCAGCAGCAGGAGCAGCAAAAGCAACTGGAAGCCGAGCGCCGCCACAGCGAAGCCCTGAGAGACTCGACCGCCGATTTGCGCACCAGCGTAATGGAGCTGCGGGAAGGACAGGCCCTTTGGCAGAGCCATGTGGAAGAGCTGCGCTCTTGTCTGCGGGAGCTGCTCAAGGAACAAAGCGAACTGGTGCAGATTGTTGCCCAGCAGCAGCACATCCTGAAGGATTGTCAGGAAGTCATCCGCGCCATGCTGGAGCAAATGCGAGATGACCACCGGGACTTCCGCTCTGCCATCAGCATCTTGCTGGAGGAGCTGCACCAAACCGTGCGCTGTTTGGTTCTCAAGGCAGGTGGAACCCTTCCCAAGCCCGTTCGCCATCCCGAAGCGCCGGAGACGGATCCCGGCTCCCCGCCGACCGATTCGGCCTCGCCTGGGGAAGGCTCTTCGTCCTAGGGATCTTCTGCTCCCCCAAGAGCTATCCCACATCGCCTTCCGGCAGCCACTGCGGCCAGAACAGGCGCAACTCCCTGACCCGCTCCCCTTTGACCAGCAGGGATCCGTCCCCGGATCGGCTTTGCAGCGGGATGTCAGCAGGGGAGAAGGAGTACATCCGTTCGGACTCCGTGAGCACATCCAGTTGCAGATGGGGATGCTGCTCCAAATCGGGGGGGAGACCCACCAAGCTCGCCAAGCCATCTCCCCGGTCGGAGAAGTGAAAGGCCGGCACGCCCACTTGACCCCGCTCCAGGATGGGGATCTCGCTCAGGGGCAAGCGCTTCAGGTGGCCCAACCGGCTGGCCAGAACCAGGATCCCTTGCGGGGGCAGCAGCGCCATACCAACTATTCGCTCGGCGCGCCCCAAACGCAGGGCCGGCGATCCCATAGCCGCCCGACCCATCAGGGGAATCTGTTGGACATCCAGCCGCAGCACCCGTCCCCCTGAAGTCGCCAGAGCAACGCTGTAGCCTTGGCAGCCGGGATCCCAAAGGGCTGCCCAGCCCAGCTCATCTCCCTCTTTTAGCTTTAGGACAGTGGATCCCCGTTGGGTGAGGCCCATCAACTCTGCCAGGGCCAGCCGCTTGATCCGCCCCTGCCGGCTGAGCACCACCAAACTTGCCTTGCCCGGATCCGGAGCCAACGTGAAGGTGGCAACCATCGGCTCGGGGTTGGGGAGAAGGGTAACCAGAGGCACCCCCCGTGAAGAGCCAGTGCTGAGGGGGATCCCTGCGATGGGCACGGTAAAAGCCTTGCCGCCGGCGGTGAGCACCAAGATTTCCTGCTCCAGCGTGGCGCATTCCAGGCCGACCAGCACATCTTCCCCCAGTTCCCGTTGCGCGGGGTTGCTGCGGGAGCGACGGCTAGGCAGAGGCAGGCGGCGCACATAGCCCTTGCGGGTGAATTGCAGCAAGAAGTGGGTCTCTTCCGTCTCTTCGCCGCTGGGGATTTGGGCCACTTCCGCTTCCAGCTCCGAGGCCGAGAGGATCTGGGTGCGCCGGGGATCCCCGAAGGTCTTTTTCAGGTGTCGCAGCTCTTTTTTCAAATAATTCAAGAGCTTGCGGCGGTCGCTGAGTAGCCCCTGCAGTTCTTCGATGCGGGTCTGCAACTGGGCGTGTTCCTGGTGCAGCCGTTCCCGCTCCAATCCCGTCAGGCGACGCAGAGGCATGGCCAAAATCGTCTCTGCCTGCTGGGGGGTACAGCCCAGGCGAGTTTGCAATTGGGCTTTGGCCGTGGTGCCATCGGGCGCTTGCCGCAGCAGCTCGATCACCCCCTCCAGATCCGCCAACGCCAGCAACATTCCTGCCACCTCTTCCGCCTTGCGCTGCACCTGCTGCAACTCGGCACGGAACATCCGGTTGAGGGTGGCCTCGCGAAATTGCAAAAAGTGTTGCAGGATGTCCTTGAGGCTGAGCTGCCGCGGTTCCCCGTTCACCAAAGCCAGCAGGATGGCTCCAAAGTTGCTTTGCAAAGGGGTGAGCTTATACAACTGCTGCAAAACCGCCTGCGGGTTGGCTTCTCGCTTGAGCTCCACCACCACGCGAATGCCGCTGCGATCCGACTCATCCCGCAGATCGGCGATGCCGCTGATGCGGTCTTGGTTGGCCAGCTCGGCCACTTTTTCGATCCAGGCGGCTTTGTTCACCTGGTAGGGAAATTCAGTGATCACCAGAGCAGGCCGCCGGTGGCGTCCTTTGCCCGGCTGGATCTCCTCAAATCGGGCTACCCCCCGCAGGGTGATGGAACCGCGCCCGGTGAGGTAGGCTTCGCGGATCCCTTGGGTGTCTAAGATTTGGCCGCCGGTGGGAAAATCCGGCCCTGGGATCCACCGCAACAGCTCCTCAGGGCTGAGGTCGGGATGGTCGATCAAAGCCAACAGGCCATCCACCACTTCCCCCAGGTTGTGGGGTGGGATATTGGTGGCCATGCCCACAGCAATGCCGGCAGAGCCGTTGAGCAGCAAAATGGGCAAGCGGGCCGGAAGAACGGTGGGCTCCGCCTGGGATCCGTCGAAATTGGGCATGAAATCGACGATCTCTTCCGACACCTGCTCCAGAAGCGCTGTGTGGCTCAGCTCCGCCAGCCGGCACTCCGTGTAGCGCATAGCCGCCGGTGGGTCATCATCCACAGAGCCGAAGTTGCCGTGTCCCGCCACCAGGGGATAGCGGCTGGAAAAGTCTTGCACCATGCGCACCAGCGCGTCATAAACTGCCTGATCCCCGTGGGGGTGATATTTCCCCAGCACATCCCCCACCACCCGTGCGCATTTGCGGTAGGGGCGATCCGGCGTCAGGCCCAGCTCGTGCATGGCGTAGAGGATGCGGCGGTGTACCGGCTTGAGGCCATCCCGCACATCCGGCAAGGCCCGCCCCACGATCACGCTCATGGCGTATTCCAGGTAGGAGCGCTGCATCTCCCCCTGCAAATCGGTTACAATCACCCGACCCAGACGGGATCCCCCACCCGAGCCAAATCCCAGTCCGTCGAGAGTCAGTTGCTGAGTCATGGCACAAAGGAGCGGAACGCTTTCCAGGTTACCGAAAAAACGCCGTAAAGCCCTGCCCTTGAGGGCAGGGGGGTATGTCAATCTAGCCGCTTCTGCGGGCCCCGCGAGAGGGATCCCATCTCAGAAGAAGTGAAGAAGTTGAGAGCAGACCGAACCCCGCAACTCCCGCCTCGTGCTATGACTTGAAGCGGCAGCACCCACCGCAACACCACTATGGCCGATACCCCGATCCGCTTTGGCACCGACGGCTGGCGAGCCGTGATCGCCGATGGCTTTACTTTCCAAAACTTGACTGTTGCAGCCCAGGCCAGCGCCCAAGTCTTGGCCCGCACCTACCCCGGCGAAGGGATCCTGGTCGGCTACGACAACCGCTTTCTTTCGGAACGCTTTGCCGCCCACGTTGCTGAGGTGGTGGCCCGCCTGGGGATCCCAGTTTACCTCTCCACCTGTGTGGCCCCAACGCCGGCCTTTAGCTGGGGTGCCAAGGAGCGGGGCTGCCACGGCGCTTTGGTGATCACCGCCAGCCACAACCCCCCCCACTATTCCGGCCTCAAGGTCAAGGGAGGATTTGGTGGATCCGTGCCCCCGGAAGTTACTGCTGCCATCGAGCAGGAGATGCAAAGCCTCCAGCCTCTTGGATCCCACAAGGCCCCCATCCACACCTGGGATCCCTGGCCCGGCTACCTGGCTCAGCTCAGCCGCTTTGTGGATCTGGAAAAGCTCAAAGGATCCCCGGCCAAGATTTGGGTGGATGTCATGTTTGGCTCTGGCGCTGGCGGCCTCAAGCGCCTCTTGGGGGAGAAGGTCATTGAGTTGCAGGCGCATCGGGATCCCTTGTTTGGGGGATTTCCCCCTGAGCCCTTGCCCCAAAACCTGCAGGCTTCCGCTCAGATCATCGCAGCGGATCCGGCCCCCTTGAAAATGGGCCTGGTCTTTGATGGAGATGCCGACCGCATTGCCGCCCTGGATGGGCAGGGCCATTTCCTCAGCCCGCAGATCCTGATCCCCATCTTGATCGACCACCTGGCCGGGCGACGCGGCTTGCGGGGCGAGATTGTCAAAACCATCAGCGGCTCCGAACTGTTTGTTAAAGTTGCACAGCACTATGGCCTGCCGGTTACGGAAATGCCGGTGGGCTTTAAGTACATCGCCGAGCGCATGATGAGCACAGAGGTGCTCTTGGGTGGAGAGGAATCGGGCGGCATCGGCTACCTGGGCCACATTCCCGAGCGGGATGCCCTGCTTTCGGCCCTGTATCTCATCGAAGCGGTTACGGAAACCGGCCAAGATCTCAGCACCATCTACCGGGCTTTGCAGGAACGGGAAGGGTTCACCTCTGTTTACCTGCGCCGCGATCTCCACCTCGCGGATCAAAACCAACAAACTGAGTTATTCAAACGGCTACAGATGGATCCCCCGGCTGAGATTTTGGGGCAGCAGGTGATCAAACATTTTGATCGCGACGGCCACAAATTCGTCCTCGCCGATGGAAGCTGGGTGATGATTCGCGGCAGCGGCACCGAGCCTCTGCTGAGGTTGTACTCAGAAGCCAAAGACACAGGAGAAGTAAACACTCTCCTAGATTGGGCAACATCATTGATAGCTTAGTTCAGAACCGAATATGAGCCCTACCATCTGATTCCAGAAAGCACCTACCAAGCACTCCTAGCGCCTGGGAGAGGCACCTTGGCGTATTTGCATTTTGCTAGGACAAACCTTAGCCGCTCCCTAGCTTTATACAGACTTTTGAAGAGTTGTAGAGCAATCTGTATTGAATTGTGAACCCATCATTCATTTTCCCAGAAATCCTCTCTGGCCAAGACTGCCTAGTAGCTACTCGTCTTAATACTCAGACTGGATTACTATAGTGATTTTGGAAGAATCCCATGATTGAAATTTGAGGACTGAAGACAGTGAAGCATGGCCACTTTCAAGGAAGATAAACTCAGCTTCTCGTTGAGAAGCTACGGCAAAGAGTTGAGCTAGAAAGATGACTGATTACTTGATACTTGGATTGATACTTGGAGCTGCAGAAACTTAATTGCGATGAAATTTATCGTACAGCTTTAAGTTAAGCACCTCCGCCTTGAGTTACTACAATAGTTATATTTCCTACGGCCAGCTGTCCAGTGGCATCTACAGCTGAGATTTGTAAATCATAAATTCCAGGGAAAATAAATGCAGCGTTGATAAAAACTTGATTGTTGATAAAAGCAAAGGAGAACGAGGCTGTGAAAGTGCCATTTGGATTAGTAATCGTGGATGGCACAGGAGTTGGATCAATTTGAACGTCAACAGTAATTGGTGGAATGCCGCCAGAAATTCTTGCAACAATTGCATTAACATTGGCTGTCCCAGAAATTAGACCAGCACCAGGACCAGTTCCTGTACCTACAGGGATTACAGTATTGATTTGATCTCGACCGGGCAAAATAGAGACCGTCAAGACTGGAGGAATTGGAGCAGGAGCTACAGGCCCTTCAGCGACAATCGGAGGAACAGCATCAGGGGTAACAACTGGGTCAATGGTCGGTGCAGAAACAGGCCGAGGGATTCCTGGCGTGGGTTGAGCTGCAGCTACAGGACTAGATCCCACGTTGGTTCCACCTGTTTCAACAGTTGGGTTTTGCACAGGGATGATTGGCCCTGGCAAAAAACTTGTAACATTTTTATCCTTAGCCTGTTGACACCCAATAAGAGTCAAAGACATCAACACAAGCGAGGTTCCACCTATTGCCAGTGTTTTAAACTTAATCATCACCACACCCTCTCACACTCACTGAAGTTCTCAACTAAGCCTTTAACTCATTTGGCAAGCCATTGCTGGGATTACCTTCTCTACAGATTTCCACAAGCAGGAATCTGAGAGCCACGAATTTCTGTTCGGCTTTCTTCTCCACTAAATATAGAATCGTCAACTCTTAGCACCTGACCAAAACTATCACGAATAGTTAAGATGATCAGAATGTCATCACCAGTCAGCTCGTCTGTGATCTGAACCTGCCCCTGTGCATCAACTCTACGAACGCCACGAATGGCTTTAGAAAGAATTCTGAGATCATTAAAGTAGCGGGGATCCGTCGGAAAAGTAAAGCTAAAGGTAAATCCCGTCGCATCAAGGAATGTATTTCCTCTGCCAATCAATAGATTCTTAAATTGTTCTAAAGCAGTTGGGAGTATAACATCTGTCACGTCTGTTCCACAGGTGATGTTTAAAACCTGTACATCAACGCTAGCAATGGTCCCACGCACGATCAAACCAGTTATATCGATCTTATAGGATAGCGAGGCAAACTCCTGATCGGCATTGAAGCCGCCCCCTGGCCCAAATTGAGGCGGATCCGGCAGATCGGGTTGAACTGGCGGCGGGGTGATGGGGGCAAAGTCCGGCCCGGGGCGGAAGGTGATGGGCGTGAGGTTGGGTGAAATGGTGGGAGCCACAGCCACGGGAGGAGGCGTGGCACCGCTAGAAGCCAGTAGAGGCGGCACCCCGCTGGTGGTCTCGCTACTGCAGCCGGTAATCAGCGCAACCGAAGCACAGGTTGCCCAAAGAGAGAGGCCGCCACGGCCAAGGGCTGAGCCAAAACGTCGTCTCATCGAAAAATCTCCACTCACTCACACCACAGCAAACGTCTTAGGCAGCGTCCAGCGGGGATCCACCGAGCTTGCTCAAGTCTTATGCATCTGCACAATTTCAAGGGGGATGCCTGCTGTTAGTTCTACTGCATCCTAGAGCGTTGTCAAGCGAGCGGCAGAGCAAATGCAAGAAATTGTTCTGGAAATGGCCCATCCCCTAGATATGGGGTATCATAGCCTCGAGCAGGGGCGGCCAGCTTACCTGTAGCGTTAGGGGTTGGGTGCCTTCTCCCCATTTTGTGTGTGGATTTGCCCAGATTTAAGGTGTGTGAGGAAGTGCCGTATGAACTTCAAAGGTCGCTCGTTGGCGGTTTTGTGTGGAGTCTTGCTGCTAGGCGGCTGCGGAGAAGTTAATGAGTCTCCGACCTTGCCTGGGCCCGTCCAGGTGGATCCCACGGCGTTTGTCTCGGCGCAGGAGTACCGCTTTACCCCCGGCTCGGTGCTGGAGACCACCAGCCTCCGGTTGGACTACGTCAATCCGAGGTTTGACAATGGGATCCCTGTGCGTACCAACCCCTTGCAGGGAAGCGGTGAAGCTCGCATCGCCAATGTTGAAGCCCGCATCTTGCCCGTGAACGAGATCCCAGCCACTGAGCTGACGATTGACTCAACTCTTCGCTCCAGCACGCTGGCCATCCAAATTGGGCGAACCACACCGCTGGTGAATCTCATTGCCTTTGGCCCCAGCGACGGCAAGCTATCGACCCAGTTCAGTATTGCCGGGCTGGTTGCCCTTTCCACCAACCCCAACGACCAGCGCATTCGAGTCAATACAACCTTTAGAGCTGCCGTTCCGGATACGAAAACTGTTTTAACTTTGACCGTGCGCCGCATCTTGGTTAGCCGCAATGGCAACCAAGTCGTCTTAGAGGGAGATTCTTCTCTCATTGTCCCCACTGTGGGTGTATTGTTTGAAAACGGTGGCCCTGGCCCCGGTGGTGAGATTTTGGCGCCTGGCTCCTTTGTCAACCCTCCTCCACCCCAAGGTCCTGTAGTCGCTATTCTCCAAACAGGCAGTTTCTCCGCGAGCTTTGTGGTGCGGCAGCGGGGGGTTGCGGGCGATGGCACTCCTGAGGATGCCTTGGCTCTCTTTGCCCGCCTGAACTTCCGGCCCAACCAGGCGGAGATTGTCTATCGTCCTGCCCAGGTGGGTACGCAGTCGGTACTGTTCGCTCCGGATCCGACTCGACCGAACATCTTGCCCAATCAGTTGGTTCGCATCCGCCGCCTGTTGAACGGTCGTGTTCAAGCGGAGTTTGATCCGGCCAACACCAGCACAGTTCTCAACTTTGTGCAGGTCAGCCCCCCACCGCGACCTTTCCCCACACCGATACCGCAATTGCCGGTTCCTGATCGTCCGGGTGCCCCAACAGTCTTTGATTACTTTTTCTCATTGCGCACAGAGCGCTCTACAGGTACCTTACCCGGCTCGCCCGTGGAAGGAGACAACCCTCAGCCCGTTATCCTTCAAGGCATTGTACCTACCACAGGAGATTTCGTCTTCCGCACCTTGGCTGGAGCACAATTAGCGGGGCCGTTTAACCGGCTTGATATTGGTGGGGGAACACAAAGAGGAAATCTGAACCTTGTCTTCGATTCAACGACCTCTGCTGAGCGCATTTCCGGCCAGTGGTTCCTGGAACAAGAGTTCCCCACCGGCAACATTGAAGGTGGGACGGAAGATGAACCAGGGAATGATGCTAGCCGGGAAGGGGCCATTTTGATCATCCGTGGGTTCTTTGAGGGAACTGAGGTGCGGCTGTAACCCAGGCAACCCGTTTGATCCCAGAGCAGGGATCCGCTCTGGCTTGGCCTTTTCGTCGGTCAGAGCTTGGGTAGATCGCTGAGCACCACCTGTGCGCAGTTGTGGCCAGGGATCCCGGTCACTCCGCCTCCTGGGTGCGCCCCTGAGCCGCAGAGGTAAAGGCCGGGAATGGGGGATCGATAGTCGGCCAGGCCGGAGATGGGCCGCAGGTTGTAGCTTTGATCCGGCGTCATTTCCCCGTGAAAAATACTGCCCCCCACAAGGCCGAAGCGGGCCTCCAGATCCACGGGCGACAACATCTGCCGTGCGATCACGGCGTTTTTAATGTTGGGGGCAAATTGGGCAATTTTGTCGATTACCCGATCGGCAAATTCTTCCCGCAGGCCATCGTTCCAGTCTCGCCCTTTGGGTTGGTAAGGCACAAACTGACAGAAACAGGAGAGGATGTGCTTGCCTGGGGGAGCCATCGTCGGGTCGGTGGGGGATTGGCTGTAGATCTCGATAAACGGATCCCGGGAAGGGATCCCGTATTTGCAATCATCCCAAGCCCGCTCCAGATAGGCCACCGAGGGGGCAATATCCACTGTGGCAGAGCTGACAACTTCTGGGGGCACTTCAGCAGGGGCCGCCGTGTAGCGGGGCAGTTCCTCCAGGGCCAAGTTGAGCTTGTACACCGGGCCTGAGGTGCGGTAGTGCCGTTCTAGCCGGTCACGCAAGTCTGGGGGCAAAGAGGAGCAGAGTCGCAAAAAGGTGATCTGGGGATGGGCATTGGAGAGAACCGCCCGCGCCCGCACGGTTTCCCCCGATTCGAGGATAACCCCAGCGGCCTGCCCACTCTCCATCAAGATCTCCGCCACTGGAGCAGACGTGCGGATCTCCACCCCCAAGTCCAGAGCTGCCTTGGCCATCGCTTGGGTAATGGATCCCATCCCACCGCGCACATAGCCCCAGACCCCACGCGAGCCAATAGCCCGACCTACCGCATGGACCAGCCAAATGTAGGGCGTACCCGGAGTCATCGGCCCGGCAGAGGTGCCGATCAAAGATTGGGGAGCCATCGCCGCCTTGACTTGCTCCGACTCGAAGAATTCATCCAGGAGATCAGTGGTCGAGAGGAGCATGATGCGGCGGAAATCGTCTTCATAGCCAGCAGCTGCAAAGCGATCCGCCAGTTGGCCCAGTGAAATCGGCGGCTGCATTAAGGTTGGCTCCACCACCTCGTTCACCCGATCCCAAAACTCCTCCCAGCGGTCGTAGGCTTCCGCATCTTTGCGGGAAAACTTGGCAATTTCCGCCTTGCTCTTGGCACGGTTATCGGCATACAGGAAGAGGTGCTGCCCATCCGGGAAGGGCATGAAATAGGAAGGTTGCTTGGCGTAGACCTCAAAGCCATAGTCCGGCAGGCGCAGATCGCGAATGATCTCCGGGCGCAGCAAACTACAGGAGTAGGAAGCCACCGACACGCGAAAGCCTGGGTGAATTTCTTCCGTAATGGCAGCACCACCAACGGTGTGATAGCGCTCCAGCACTAGCACTTTTTGCCCCGCTTTGGCCAAATAGCAAGCGCTCACCAGCCCGTTGTGGCCGGCCCCAATCACCACCGCGTCGTAGCTCATCAACAATCCTTCTGCAAACGCTTCTCCACCCACAATACTCCTGCCAGCCAAGACTCGATCTGCCGGCAAGGGATCCCTGCCTTAACCGATGGAAAAAACGTAAACTACCCGACCCTGACTGCTTCGCAGTACAGGGCGGGCTTTCGGTAGCCCT
>NZ_JANSIH010000050.1:0-1297 GCF_047462075.1 Synechococcus sp. R55.2 | reverse complement strand
CAACACCCGGCCAACGGGGATACAGCTCCCCTACCCAGCGCACCACGAAAAAGTCGTTGCCGTTGTTGTTGCCATTTGGCCCGCCCCCACTTCTACGCCGCCAACAGGAGCGCTGGAAGTTGAAGTGACTTGGAAAGTTGAGGTCATCCGCGTCGATGGGCAGGTTCGGCAGGCTGTTGTTGCCATCGGGCTCCCCACAACTGGGCATCCAGAACCAATCGCCGCGATCCCGCCGATCGGGGCTGCCAGGCGGTAGTGACAAACGGCAGAGGGGCTGCAGGATGTCAGACAAAGAGCTGTTGCAAGTGGGGAAGTTACTATATAGCAAACGCTTGAAAGGCGAGTGAGAGTTCAGCGATGTGCTAGTGCCAAAAAAGTACTGGAAGCCGCCCCACCAAGGGAAACCGCTGCCGCTGCGGGCAAAGGGGGCCAGGTTGGTCGGGTTATCGATAGCATTGCGCACGCAGGCCCAGCGTTGGTCGTTGGTGCCACTTGGATTACAGGTAGGCGCATTGGTGGTATAGCCATTGTTGTACTGACCAATGGCATTAGGCACTCCTTGCGCCGGGAACACCGGATCCGGCCAGCGCACCGCCCGCAAGTAGGGCAGGTTGGCATCTTGAGCGCTCGAAGACAGGGGGCCCACCGCCTGTCCACTGGGGTTGGTGGCAAACCCTGTGTTGCGGTTGTACTGGTTCTGCGGGCTGGTCAGCCAGCCGTTGTAGTACTCGGCCAGCAACCCAGAGCCACCAGGGCTCGGGCAAGGCCCAGGTGGAGCTACCAGCACCCAGCGGGAGGTATCCAGCACCGGGTTGCCCAAAGCGGAGATGCGGGTGCCGAAGTTGGCATAGCCCACATCGGGTGCCCGCAAGGGCCGCACTGCCGGCACGCCACCGCCCGCCGTTCTGTCATCGTTATTGGGATCCGAATCGGCGTTGTCGAAGGGAGCCAGAATGGTGTCGCGGGCAAACACATCCGGCCAACCCGGCTGGTTGAGGTTGTCGCCCAGGTTCTGGGCCCCGTTGGTGTTGTCGAAGCGGAGGACACCAGCGCCGCCGCTGTTGGGATCCTGAGCCGGCCAGTTGTTGCCCCGGATCACCAGCGCTTGGTTGAGGAAGGAGGTGTTGGCCCCTAGGTTTGGCCCGCTGCAGCCGTAGTAGTCGCTGCGGCGAGGTGCTGAGGCCCGTCCACCGGCGAAGTCTTGGCCAGCCACATAGTTGCTGCCGCCGCCATTGAGGGTGCCATCCTGCACAAAGCCGTCGTCGATGCTGCCATCGCAGAAATCGGCAGAGAGGAT
>NZ_JANSIH010000049.1:0-10560 GCF_047462075.1 Synechococcus sp. R55.2 | reverse complement strand
CAACCGCACAGAACTGGCCCGCTGGGCGATAGAAAGTGGTCTGGGCAAAAAACCGCTATGATTCCTCTCCTTTTTCGGAGTCCTCTTGCTTAGCGGCTCAGGAACTCTCTCTCCTCAGCCCGATTGGAGATAGGGTGGTAGCAGCGCTTGCAGAGCAGAATAACCATGGTGGGTAAGTTTTTTCAAAAATTGGCAGGAGAGGATCCCTTGTCGGGTCGGCTACCCCCTGGGCAGCATTTGGCGCGGGGCTTTCCGGTGCTCACCTACGGCGATACGCCGGTGATCCGGCCAGAAGAATGGCGGCTGCGCATTTGGGGATCCGTGGAAAAAGAAGTAGTGCTCACCTGGGAGGATCTGCTGGCCTTGCCCCAACATACGTTCACCGCCGATTTTCATTGTGTTACCCGCTGGTCAAAGTTGGATGTGACTTGGACAGGGGTGCGGATCCCGGACGTGTTGCAGGCAGTATCCATCGCTCCTGAGGCCAAGGCGGTGATGCAACGCTGTTATGGTGGCTACACCACCAACCTGACTCTGGAGGAGTTCATCCGCCCCGAAAACTACCTGGTTCATACCCTGGAAGGACAACCGCTCCCGGTAGGGCCGGTGCGCACTTTGATCCCTCACCCATATGCCTGGAGTTTCCCCCCTAAGATCAGCTGGGCTTTTGGGGGAGCAACGGCTACTACATGGGCGGTGAACCCTGGGCCGAAGAACGCTACAGCAATCTATAGAGGCTCTGAAATTTTGCGCTCCTTTAGCAGGGATCCCTCGAAGTTCTTTGCCGCTATCTGCCGTTTTGGCCGCAAACTGAAGAGAGCACCTTGGTTGCCGTTGCTGCGAACGCCTGAGGTGCCTGTGTCTTTAGATCTCAAAGAAAGCTTAAATAGCAAAGCTCAAAAGATCCATTGGACTCCATTCCGCTTACGCAAACACTAGAAATCATGGGATCCCGTTCACCGCGTCCAGCCCGGCCCATCCGTTCCGGCCGCTATCCGGCCAAAGAGCTGTGCAGCCAGTGCGGCCTCTGCGATACCCGCTACGTGGCCCACGTCAAAGAAGCCTGTGCCTTCTTGGACCAGCAACTGACCCAGTTGGAAGAACAGACCCACGGGCGATCCCGGGAATCGCTGCGCTCAGGATCCCTCGCCGTCACCGATACCGATTACTTCGGTGTCTACGAGGCAATGTTTACGGCCCGCAAACGGGATCCGATCCCTGGTGCCCAGTGGACGGGCATCGTCAGCAGCATTGGCATGAAGGCCCTCACCAGCGGCTTGGTGGAAGGGGTGGTGTGCGTGCAGGCGGATGAGCGGGATCGCTTTCAGCCCCGGCCCATCTTGGCACGTACCCCCGAAGCGGTCTTGGCGGCGCGGGTCAATAAACCAACCCTGTCCCCCAATTTGTCGGTGCTGGAGCAAGTGGAGCAAAGTGGCCTCAAACGCCTATTGGTGATCGGGGTGGGCTGCCAAATCCAAGCTTTGCGGGCGGTGGAAAAAAAACTGGGCCTGGAGAAGCTGTACGTGTTGGGCACGCCCTGTGTGGACAATGTCAGCCGTGCCGGGCTGCAAAAGTTTCTAGAAACCACCAGCCGCTCCCCACAGACGGTGGTGCACTACGAGTTTATGCAAGACTTCCACATCCACTTCAAACACGAAGATGGCTCGGTGGAAAAGGTGCCCTTCTTCGGCCTCAAGACCAAAGAACTCAAGGACGTGTTTGCCCCCTCCTGCCTCAGTTGTTTTGACTATGTGAATGCTCTGGCAGATCTGGTGGTGGGCTACATGGGATCCCCCTTGGGCTGGCAGTGGCTGCTGGTGCGCAATCAGCGGGGGCAAGAGCTGTTGGACTTAGTCTGGGAGGAGCTGGAAACCCAACCGGTGATCTCGCAGGGATCCCGGAGGGCGGCAGTGCAGCAGGGGATCCCTGCCTACGACCAAGCCCTGAGTTTGCCAATGTGGCTGGCTCGCCTCTTGGGGGCGGCAATCCAGCGCTTTGGGCCGCGCGGCCTGGAATATGCCCGCTTCTCCATCGATTCCCACTTCACCCGCAACTACCTCTATGTGCGCCGCCACTATCCCCAGAAGTTGGAGCAGCACGTGCCCCCCTTTGCCCGGCGGATTGTGGAGCAGTACCAACTCCCGCAAGACTGAGGCTCAGCAGTAGCGGATCCCAGCTTCCGCCCAGCGATCGATAGCCTGACCTATGCGCTCGCAATCGGCAATTAGGCTAATCCGCACGTAGCCCTCTCCTCCCTCTCCAAAAGCGCTGCCGGGGGTTACGACCACGCCTGTAGATTCCAGCACCCGCAGGGCAAACTCCGTCGATCCCTCAGGGGTGCCGTCGGCAGCGCGGGGGGTAGGGATCCAGAGATACATCGTCGCCCGTGGCGGCTCGATCCGCCAGCCCAACTCCGCTAGGCGGCCGATCAGATAGTCGCGCCGGCGGCGGTAGCGCTCTTGTACCTGCTCCAGGTAGCTATCCGGCAGGCGCAGGGCAGTTTCGGCGGCCTTTTGGATGGCGGCAAAAATGCCGTAGTCGAGATTGGTTTTCAGGGTGCGCAAGCTCTGGATGATCTGGCGATTGCCCACCACAAATCCCACCCGCCAGCCGGCCATGTTGTAGGTTTTGGAGAGGGTGTGGAACTCCACTGCCAAGTCCTTGGCCCCTGGGATCTGCAGCAGGCTGGTGGGCCGGTAGCCGTCAAAAGCCAACTCGGCATAGCACAGGTCGTGCACCAGGATGAGATCGTAGCGGCGGGCAAACTCCACCACCTCCTCAAAAAAAGAGCGGGGCGCAACTGCCGCCGTCGGGTTGTTGGGGTAGTTAAAGTAGAGCACCCGCGCTTGCTGGGCCACTTCCGGCGGTATTTCTTGCAGATCGATCAACCACCCCTTCTGCGGGCGCAGCATCATCGGGTAGATCTGCCCGCCGGCAATCATGGGGCCGCGAAAATGGGCTGGATAGGCAGGGCTGGGCACCAACACCAGATCTCCGGGATCCACATAGGCCAGAGCCAGGTGGGTCAGCCCCTCTTTGGATCCCAGCAAAGGCAGCGCCTCTCCATTGGGATCCAGCTCCACCCCGTAGCGGCGCCAGTACCAATCCGTGATCGCCTGGCGGAAGCTGGCCGTGCCCTCAAAGGGCGGGTAGCCGTGGTGGGCGGGATCCGCAATGGCCGCCTGCGCCGCCTTCACCACCGGCTGTGGGGTGGGACCATCGGGGTTGCCCATGCCCAGATCGATCAAATCCAACCCCTGCTGGCGGGCGCGGGCCTTCAGCTCATCCAAGCGGGCGAAGACATAGGCGGGCAGCTTGTTCAGCCGCTGGGCGGGAACGAGAGCGCGGTTCATGGCAAGAATGGGGAAGGGGCACAGCCGGTGCCTGATGGGAGGATAGGTACCTAACTTACCGCCAGACCTGCATCCAAAGCAATGATCGAGATTGGCGGCTTTGGGCATCCGGGATCCCGAACAGCTAGGATAGATATCCCAAGTTATCGACGAGCCAACAGTGCCCCTACCTCTTGTGGCCATTGTGGGCCGCCCCAACGTGGGCAAATCCACCCTCGTCAACCGCATGGCGGGGGTGCGTTCGGCCATTGTGCACGATGAGCCTGGGGTGACCCGGGATCGCCTGTACCAGGAGGTGGAGTGGAACGGGCGCCGCTTGCGGGTGGTGGACACCGGCGGCCTGGTTTTTGGCGACGACAGCGAATTTCTGCCCCACATTCGCCAGCAAGCGATGGCAGCCATGGCCGAGGCGCAGGCCGTGATCTTCGTGGTGGATGGCCGAGAGGGACTGACACCCGCCGATGTAGAAGTGGCCGATTGGCTGCGCAAACAACCCCTGCCGGTGGTGGTGGCCGTAAACAAGTGCGAGTCGGGGCAGATGGGCCTGGCTCAGGCAGCAGCCTTTTGGGAGCTGGGGCTGGGGGATCCGATCCCCTGTTCCGGCATCCATGGCAATGGGGTAGCCGAGCTGTTGGAGGCGGTGCTGGCTCACTTGCCCGAAGTGACCGAAGAAACGGTGGGTGAGCCGGATCCCATTGCCGTCTCGATTGTGGGACGGCCCAACGTCGGCAAATCCAGCCTGCTTAACCGCCTGGTAGGATCCGAGCGGGCCATCGTCAGCCCCATTTCCGGCACCACCCGCGATGCCATCGACACCGTGGTCACCTGGGAAGGGCAGCCCTATCGCCTCATCGATACCGCCGGCATCCGCAAAAAAAACCGCGTGCAGTACGGCATTGAGTTCTTCAGCATCAACCGGGCCTTCAAGGCCATCCAGCGCTCGGATGCAGTGCTGCTGGTGATCGATGCTTTGGAGGGGGTTACCGAACAGGATCAGAGGCTGGCCGGGCGCATCGAAGAAGAGGGCCGCGCCTGCGTTGTCGTCGTCAACAAGTGGGATGCAGTAGAAAACAAAGATACCCACACCATCAACGAGTTCACCCGCGAGATTCGCGACAGGCTTTACTTTATCGAATGGGCGCCGCTCCTGTTTGTCAGCGCCCTCACCGGGCAACGCACCCACAAAATCTTTGAGCAGGTGAATACCGTGGTGGCCGCCCACCGCAAACGGGTTCCCACCGCTGTGGTCAACGAAGTGCTCCAGGATGCTCTTGCCTGGCAATCGCCCCCCACCAACCGCCAGGGCAAGCAGGGCAGAATTTACTACGGCACCCAGGTGGCGGATCGGCCCCCCACCTTTGTTCTGTTTGTCAACGATCCCGATTTGTTTAAGGATAACTACCGCCGCTTCCTGGAAAAGCACTTCCGGCAAAACCTGGACTTTACCGGTACCCCCATTCGCTTTCTCTGGCGCGGCAAATCCGAGCGCTTGGTTGGGCGGGCGGTGCGAAAATTGGAGAGATCCCTGACCTCTCGTTAGGCCCTCTGGTCTACTGAAAGCCTATGGCTGTGGATCCCAACGTCAAAACCCTGGTTGACAACCGTCGCGCCCGCTTCGAGTACGACATCTTGGAGACCTATGAGGCCGGGATCCAACTGACCGGCACAGAGGTGAAATCGATACGAGCGGGCAAAGCCAACCTGCAAGACGCTTTTGCCCTCTTTCGGGATGGGGAAGCATGGCTGCACAATCTGCACATCTCCCCCCATGACACCGCCAGCAAAGTGTTTAACCACGACCCTACCCGCCGCCGTAAGCTGCTGCTGCACCGGCGTGAGATCGACCGCCTACGGGGCTTGGTGGAACAAAAGGGCCTGACCGTGGTTCCCCTCAAGCTGGTGCTCAACCGCGGCTGGATCAAAGCCCATCTGGGCGTGGCCCGCGGCAAAAAGCTCCACGACAAGCGGCAGGCAATCAAAGAGCGGCAAACCCAGCGGGAGATTCAGCGGGAACTGAAGGAACGATAAATTTCTCCCTGAGCCCCTGCTGGCTTCCACGTCGTTTGCCAAGCGCCTTTTTGTATTCTCAGATACAGCGATCTGCAGCGGGATCCCGATGATGGATGTAGTCTTCCGGCTTTGGATCCCTGTTCTGTTGGAGCTGCCTGTGAACTGGAATCTTACCCGCGCTTTTTCTCCCTCGAGAGGCTGGGCTATTGGCCTGGCAGTCGCCGCTCTACTGGGATCCACCCCCACAACGGCGCAGGAGACCTTCAAAGTGGGCATGGTGCTGGTGGGGCCGATGCAGGATGGCGGCTGGAGCCAGGCGCATGTGGAGGGCAGCGAATACGTCAAGGCCAAGTTGCCCGGTGTCGAGTTTGATTACCTGGATAAGGTGAACCCGGCGGATCGGCCCAATGTGCGCGCCTCCCAGGTGGCGGATGACATGATCGCCCGAGGTGCGAAGGTTATCATCTTTACTTCCGATGACCACAAAGACGACGCGATTGAAACGGCCCGCAAGCATCCCGAGATTGCGGTTATCCATGCTTCTGGGGACATGGCCTGGAAGGAAGGGAAAAATTACATCGATCTGCCCAACTTGGCCAACATCATGCCCCAGATGGAAGCGATGCGCATGGTGGCTGGCTGTGCTGCAGCCCTGGGCTCCGAAACCGGCAAAATTGGCCTGTTGGGACCTCTGATCAACGATGAAACCCGCCGTTACGCTGCTGCCGCCTACTTGGGAGCCAAATACTGCTGGGAAACTTACCGAGATCGTCCTGAAGAGTTGCAGTTCCGGGTGACCTGGATTGGCTTCTGGTTCAACATTCCAGGGGTTACTTTGGATCCAAGCAAGGTTGCCGATGACTTTTACAACGGCGGCTTTGATGTGGTGATGTCGGGGTTGGATACGCCGGAGGCGGCGGTACAAGGCAAGCGGGCTGCTGAGGCCGGAAAGCGAGTGCGCTACACCCACTACGGCCTGGCCAGCGGTTGTAACTTTGCGCCCGAAATTTGCCTGGGGGTTTCCTACTACAACTGGGGGCCAGGATACAAGCAATTGATCGAGGCAGCTCGCGCGGGCACCTTCGAGAGCCAATTCCTGCGTCCGCCCATCGACTGGTCGGATATCAACAACCCGGACACGTCTTCGGCAGGGTTCATCATGGGAGAAGCCCTGGAGCCAGAAGATAGGGCTAAGTTGGAGGAGTTCATCGCCGGCTTGGGGAATGGCAGCATTCAGCTCTTCAAGGGGCCGCTCAACTTTCAAGATGGCACGCCCTTCTTGGCTGAGGGAGATGTGGCCAGCGAGGTCGAGATTTGGTATCTGGGCCAGTTGCTAGAGGGCATGGAGGGAGCCAGCAACTAGCGGAAGGCGTTCTAGGCTCCGGGGAGGGGGAAGAAGCGGTCGGTGGCTTTCACCCGCTGACACCAGGCTCGGATCTGAGGAAAGGGCTTGAGGTCAAACCCGCCCTGCTCCGCCACATGGGTGTAGGTGAAAAGGGCGAGATCGGCGATGGTGTAGCGGTTGCCCACAAAAAATGCTTTCCCCTGCAGGTGGCCTTCCATGATCTCCAAGGCCTCTGTTCCAGATTTCAAGTTCTGGGCGATCACGTCAGCATGGGCCTCTGCTTGGCCGGCCCGCACCCAGAAGCGAGTGGTGGCGATGTAGCGGGCAATGCGGGTTTGTTCAAAAAGCAACCACTTCAAAATCTCGGCCCGTTCCAACTTGTTTTGGCCGTAGAGGGGGGTGTCTTCTGCCAGGTAGACCAAGATCGCGGCGGACTCGGCCAAGACCGTTCCATCTTCCAGTTCCAAAGCCGGGATCTGGCCCAGGGGGTTTTTGGCCAGGTACTCGGGGCGGCGGTTTTCTCCGGCCCTGGAGTTGACTTCAACCGTCTCATAGGGGATCCCCAATTGCTTGAGGAGCAATTCCACTTTGTAGCAATTTCCGGAGGTTGGGATCCCGTACAGTCGCAACATTGTGGTTAACCTCAGCCCAAAGCACCTTACAAAGAACTTCGTCCTAACAACGCCAACGGCAACCCAATCAACAAAAACCCTCTGTCCCTAACACTTTTTTAGCAGCTTTGTTCTTCCAACTCCTGCATCTGCCGGCGGTATTCCCGCCCAAAGGCTTGCAGCAACCCTTCTGCATGGGAAAGAGGCCCTGCTTCATAGGCACGGGATCCCACCCCTTGCTGGGTGAGCTCGCACAGGTGCCAATCCTGTCGATTGGTGCGATCCCACAATTCCACCACCTCGCTGGGATCAAAACCATCCAGCGCCAAGGTCTCCGGCTCAAACAGCCAATCGCAGACAACCCGCGTCCGGTCGGATCCCTGGGGCCACAGAGTGTGGGTCATGACATAGTCCGGCTGCAGGCTCAAGAATAGATTGGGCATAAGGGTGTAGTAGTAGGCTCGCCGTTGGTTTTCTCCGCGCACGGTGGAGATCAGGGGCAAGCTGCGTTGGCCACTCATGTTTAGGCTGGTCACATCTGGATTGAGCAACATGTAGCCGCCCAAAAAGGGGCCTTCCATCAAGTCGTTGCGACCACTGCGAGCCGGCGAAAGGCGGGCCAATTCTGGGTGAATGAGCGGGCAGTGGTAGCACTCAGAGTAGTTTTCAAACAGCAATTTCCAATTGGCTTGAACGTGGTATTCAATACGATGGCCTCGCCGCAGAGCGGACAGGTTCCACTCTCGGAAACGACCTTGCAATGGGGCAAAAACCTCATCGAAGGGCTGAGGATTGCGGCTGAGGTTGACCCAGACGAAGCCTTCCCATTCTGCCAAGGCAGCGGAGTGGAGGGGATAATCTTCACGGCGAAAGTCTTCCACCTCGTGCATCTGGGGAGCTGCCAACAATTGCCCGTCCAGCCCATAGCGCCAGGCGTGGTAGGGGCAAAGGATCCCATCGGCAAAATGGCCTTGGGGCTCACTGCAGAGTCGGGTTCCTCGATGGCGACAGTGGTTGAAGAAGGCATGGGCTTGCCCCTTGGGATCCCGTACCAGGATCAGGCTTTCCCTGAGCACCTGCACCTGCAAAAAGTCTCCGGGTTGGGCCAGATCGGCACTGCGCCCCACGCAGAACCACTGCCGATAAAAAATCTGCTCAATCTCCGCCTCAAAGCGGCTGGAAGAAACATAGTAGTGGCCAGGCAGGGTGCGGGCGCCGGGTTGAACCGTAGCGGGATAGAAAGCGGTCATGGGGCAAAGCAGCGATAAGAAAAACTGCTGTGGGACTCCAAAGGCTTTGCTATCCAAGCTAACGCAGGGATCCCATCCGGCATCTATTCCAAGCAGATCCAAGGCATTTTTAAGGCATTTTTGAAGCATTCCCCCCAAGCACGCTGTGCTGCTCGCGCAAATACCCCAGTCTCCTACCCACAAGGGGAGAGGGGGGCATAAGAACTCCGTCCTGCTGACGCAAATGGCTTATTCCCGCTAGGGGGACGTAGCGCTATAGCCCAAGTCGCGCAGAAGGTGCTCAGAGCGCCGCCAGTGGGGCCGCACCTTGACAAACAGCTCCAGGTACACCTTGCCCAGGATCAGCTTTTGAATCTGCAGGCGGGCTGCCTGGCCGATCTGCTTGAGCCTTTCCCCCCCTTTGCCGATGAGGATCCCCTTTTGGGAGTCCCGCTCCACATAGAGGGTGGCCAGGATGCGGGTGACGTTGGGGGTTTCTTCCACCTGGTCGATGGTCACGGCCACGGAATGGGGCACTTCCTCGCGGGTCTGCAGCAGCACCTGTTCTCGGATCAGCTCCGCCATGATGAACCGCTCCGGCTGATCCGTCACCAAATCCGGTGGGTAGTAGTAGGGGCCGGTGGGCAGCAGGTCGATGGTGGCCTGGATCAGAGGCGTCAAACGGCTGGGATCCAGGGCAGACACCCAAACCACGGGCGCGCCGGGGCGTAGGGCTTGGTAGCTCTCCTGGTGAGCTTGGCGCACGGCAACATCCCGAGGCAGCAGATCCGCTTTGTTGCAGACGATCAGGCAGGGGGAAGCAGCAGGGATCCGCTCGGCAATAAAAGCATCCCCGCGTCCTGCCGGCACCGATCCATCCACCACGAAGAGGATCACGTCCACAGCGGCAATGGCTGCCTGGGCGTTGTGTACCAAAATTTCCCCCAGGCGGTGGTGGGGCTTGTGAATGCCAGGGGTATCCACCCAGATGATCTGGGCTTCCGGCAGAGAGAGGATCCCCTGTAGGCGGTTGCGGGTGGTCTGGGCCACGGGAGAAGTGATGGCGACCTTTTGTCCCACCAGGGCATTGAGCAGGGTGGATTTGCCCACATTGGGCCGCCCGATCAGCGCTGCAAATCCCGACTTAAACCCCGGCGGGGCAACCGGGATGGCAGACAGTTCCCCGCCCCCGCTGCTGATAGGATCGGGCACCGATTCCGCTTGTGCTTCAGAAGCCGAGGACTCCGTCCGAGCGGCGTGAACGGATCTTTGTCCTTCAGGGGAGGGATCCCTACCGTCTGGAGGAGAGTGGGAAGATCCGACGCTTTGCTCTTGTAGCTCTTCTTCTGCCATAGCCTTCAGTAAACCACCCGCACTCATGCTGACATATAGAGAGCGAGCTTTCGGTAGCCCTGTAGTTGGCAAGCCAATCACGTTCGCGAAGCAAGCCGTAGGCTTAGCCTCTGGGCTGGTTTACAGCAGCCCCCAAAAGTGCAATCATATTTGCCCCATTCAAGTCCGCATCCCCTTCCCATCCACAATGCTCACACTTAAACTTCTTCCCACTGCGATAGGATCGCGCAGGGTCGGGATGGATGTGCAGACACCGGTGGCAAGTTTGGGATGTATAGGCAGGCGGAACAAGAATCAGAGAAACCCCTGCACGCAGAGCCTTGTACTCTAGAAACTGTCTCAGTTCTCCTTGCCAGACAGCTGTTGCAGCAGTTCTCTGCATCTGCGCCGCGAACTGCGTGTGCCCTTACTGGCTTTGCGTTGGAGTACCGCCCTCAACCGGGAGTAGTGGTCTCGGACTCTGTTCAACTGCTGTCCATTCCAGTTGTCCCCCTCTGACGTATGGGCAATATCTGTCCTTCCCAAGTCCACCCCGATCACCTTGTCGGTATCTTGTTGCTTGGGTGGTTTTTTCTCTACGCAAATCTGGATGTAGTAGGAGCCATCCTTCCGCTGGACTAGGGTGGCCGATTTGGGGTTAGAGCCAGCCAGCATTCCCC
>NZ_JANSIH010000048.1:0-1305 GCF_047462075.1 Synechococcus sp. R55.2 | reverse complement strand
TATCCAGGGCAACGAGCTAATTGTACAGCCTTTACAGCCACTCAGCTACAGCACTGATTACAGAGTGTTCTTACCTGCTGCCAAAGAGCTCGATTTACAAAATCCCATAGAGTTGACCTTCCGCACCGAGCCTCAATACACCTACCAGCGAGATATTAAGCCCTTGCTAGAAGCCAGTTGTGTAGGTTGTCATCAGCAGGCCGGTCGGATGCGGCGCAGCCCTTTAGATAGTTATGCTGCGGTGATGCGTTATGTAACGCCGGGATCGGAAAATAGCGAGTTGCTCAAACCGCGTTGGTTAGCTCGTCATGCTGTCATCCAGCGAGCTGCAGGGATCCCTTTGAATGGAGGGGGAGTGGATGCCCTGAGTTTGTTGTCGCAGGGCAGGGAAGGAGCTGAACCTACGCCCAGGGTTCCTGTGAGTGATCCCCAGGGAGAGTCTCCCGGATCTTTTATCGGACGCAGTGGATCCCCAGAATTGGCCTATATTCGTCGCAACGGCACCGGCATGGATCGCCTAGGTCACTTGAGCGCTGATGAAATTCAAATCCTGCGTACCTGGATTATTCAGGATCAAGCGGCTGAGGCCCATAAGAGTTAGCCTGATGGGCTGGAGAGTCTTTACCAACAAAGATCCCTTGCTTGTTTGTTTACTTTAAGATTAGGAACCTACGAGATCAATTTGATGACAACCCCCACAGAGGATCGGCTAGACCGGATTGAGCGTGTTGTAGAAGTTTTGGTGAACCAGCAGAGGGAAGTGCTGGGGCGCGTCGATGGGTTGTCTCACCGGGTGGATAGCTTGACCGAGCAGGTGGATAACCTCACGGATCGAGTAGACAACCTGACTAACCGAGTAGATAGCCTGACCGACAGGGTGGATAACCTCTCCCAAAGTGTCAGCAAACTTTCCGCCGATGTCGATAAGTTGGGCTTCAAGTTCGACACTGCTCAATCGGTTGGGGAGCGGCTAGAGCGGCTGGCAACCAGCTTGATCGCAGGAGCCACGATTAGCATCATTGCCGGGGTTATCCTTGTGCTGCTCACAGAGGGATCCCGTTAATTCTTTCCCGCCCCCTCGATGGAAAAAATAGGGATCCCAGCCAATGGGATCCCTGGTTATCCTTCCTCTAGTGTTTCAGTCCTCAACACACCTTCCCTATGAGATGCTCTGATTCTAAGAGCCGACCCGTGAAAAAGTCGTGAAACTGACAGATGAGGTGGAAGGTTAAGCCTTGCTCAGGTGGTCAGGGATCCACCTCGGGCAACAAGCGCCAATTCCACCTGATTTTCTTGGGGCTGCCC
>NZ_JANSIH010000047.1:0-1306 GCF_047462075.1 Synechococcus sp. R55.2 | reverse complement strand
CAACACCCGGCCAACGGGGATACAGCTCCCCTACCCAGCGCACCACGAAAAAGTCATTACCATAGTTGTTGCCACTTCCCCATGACTTCTCTCTGCGCCGCCAGCAGGAGCGCCAGAAGCCTATGTTGCCCCTGTCTATGTCTGGAGCATCAGCGGGAAGTTGAGGCGGATTCATATCCGGCTCACTGCATCTTGGCATCCACAAAAAGTCAGCCTTGGGAAGAGTGGGTCGATCATTCAGCTCTCTACCCCACCAGGGCCAGAGGAAGGGGGAGTTGGTGTTTATATATTCCTGGTTGGCAAACAGGTAGTAGAACCCACCCCAAACCGGCAGATTGGTACCGCTGACCCAGCGGGCAAAACTATCTGGCTGCCAGCCGGAAACCTGGCCATCTTTATCTGTTTCCAAAGCGTCCCGAATGCAGGGCCACCACCGTGAGGCTCGCTCGTCGTATGGAGTGTTCCAATCACCTGAGGGATCGCACTTTGGTCCTCCCTGGTCTTCTTCTCTCATGAAGGATTGATTTGGAACGCCAAGCCTCCAATGCTGATCAGGATAGATTGGATCCGGCCAGCGCACTGCCCGCAGGTAGGGCAGGTTAGCATCTGGAGCCCTCAGAAGCTCAGAGACTTCAACGTCGGTGTCGGTGTCCCCAAACCCTGTGTTGCGGTTGTACTGGTTCTGCGGGCTGGTCGGGCTGGTTATCCAGCCGTTGTAGTACTCGGCCAACAGGCCACCGCCTCCTTCCATTTCAGGCGGTCGGCAAGGCTGGAGGGAAGCTATCAGCAGCCAGCGGGAGGTGTCCAGCACCGGGTTGCCCAAAGCCGAAATGCGGGTGCCAAAGTTGGCATAGCCCGCATCGGGTGCGCGCAAGAGCCGCACTTCTGGCACGCCAAGCCCTGCTGTCCTGTCAGCGTTATTTGAGCTCGGGTTGGCCCTGTCGCGGCGGGCAAAGATGGTGTCGCGGGCGAAGACCTCCGGCCAGCCTGGCTGCCGCACGTGGTTGCCCAAATTCTGCGCCCCGTTGGTGTTGTCGAAGCGCAGAACCCCAGCACCATCTCTGTTGGGATCCGGAGCCGGCCAGTTGTTGCCCCGGATCACCAGCGCTTGGTTGAGGAAAGAAGTGTTGGCTCCTAAGTTACTTCCGCTGCAGCCGTAGTGTTCGTTGCGGCGAGGAGCCGAGGCTCGTTCTGGGCTGCCCTGGTAGTTCCGGTTAGCCACAAAGCTGCTGCCGCCGCCGTTGAGCGTAGCATCCTGCACAAAGCCGTCGTCGATGCTGCCATCGCAGAAATCGGCAGAGAGGAT
>NZ_JANSIH010000046.1:0-10745 GCF_047462075.1 Synechococcus sp. R55.2 | reverse complement strand
CCCTATCCCTCGATTCACCCCGCTTGTCCCTCGTACTCCTACCCCCACCCCGACTCCATCCCCCACTCCCACTGCCACACCTGCCCCAGCAACGCCAACACCTGCGGCAGAGCTGGCCCTCAGCGGCGAGTGGCTTTACGAGGGAGGATCTTTTATCTGGCAGGGATCCCTGTGCAAGGTCAATGTTGCGGCTGGCGTCCAGGAAACCGTCTCCATTCGTCAGGAGGGCAACCAGATCAGCGTTTCCTCCCCCAGCTTTTCCGAACGCAGCGGCCAGCTCATCGGCAGCCAACTTTCTGTCAGCGGTAAGGCAGCGGGTAGTGGCACCCCAACCATCACTTGGAGCGGCACTGTCAGCGCTGACGGGCGCTCGATTCGAGGAACGGCTACCTGTGGTAGCGCCAGCTTCGCCATTAGGCTCACACGGCAGAGCTAAATACCTACGCCTCCTCCCCGATCACCGCCACCGCCGTTTTCTCCATCCTCCGGTTTCTGTTGCCGTTGAGGCGGTGGAGGAGGAGCAGCAAAGCTTTCGCTCACAACTTCGATGGTGTAAGGGCCTCGCCCAGGGCTGCCCGGCCCAGCGGCTGGAGAGGCATTTTGCGCCCAGTAGCTTTGCACCTGGAGCAAGTAGCAGCGGTTTTGCCGCACGGGGATGGTTAGCTGAGAGGTGGTAAAGTTGCCAGGGGCAGCATCATCATTTACAAAAACGTCAGGATCCAATCTCCGGTTGCTGTCAAAGCTGCCGATGACCAATAGCGGGTCGAAAACCGGGCTGGTCAGCCGGATTGTAACCCCGGTAACGTTGGCTGCAGAGGGGAAGTAAAGAAACGCATCTGAATAGAAGGTAAACGTGCCGGGAGGCGGCGGAGTTGTGCGAGCATCCAGAATATTGCCGGCGGCATCGAAATAAAACTCCAAAAGGCTATTCGGCCCCAAGGTTCCACTGCGCCTATCCCCCTGTCGGCGGAGGCCAATCGAAGCGAAAAAGTCTGGGCTGAAGGCTTGTTCACAGACATTCACCAGAGGCGGTAGTGTGCTCCCTCCACCTCCTCCACAACCTGCCAAAACCGCAGCCGAGGCCAAAAGGCCCAAGAAAACCCTCTGCAGGGATCCCTGCGGAGTTCTAGAAGCATTCGATGCTGGCCCTGGCATAAGCACTCCTTCGGATCATCAATGTTCCTCTAGATTACGATGATTTGAGCAATTCGCGGCAAAATGCAGATCACTGACAGGCTTTTCACACGTTTGGGTTTGCACCGGCCTGGGGGAGCTGTTTCACTGCTGGCATCGAGAAAGGAGCTTCCAGAGTGTAGTGGAACTATTGAGCCCATCTTGTCCTCAGGAAGGGATCCAGAGCAAAACCCTTTTTCGCGGTGGGCTAATCACGACCAGCGTCGGGCTTCTTGGTGAGGGTGAGAAAGAAATGAGCTAGGGCTGCCACACATTCTCGATCTTCAAAGAGTAGGTCGCGTCGCTGCCGAACCTCTTCAGTCATATGGTGGCGAAACTCAGGATCGGATCCCAGTTTTACGGCCAAATCCTCATAGCATCTCAAATCCGAGGCAATTAAACTGTCCAGGCCCATTCTTTTGAGGATGGCATGGGTATGCCGGCCCCGCGTCAGCTTTCCAGGGCAAGTGATCACCGGCAATCCAACTGCAACAGCTTCTAGGGTGGTGATCCCACCTGACCAGCCATAGGAATCCAACATGAGATCGGCACAGCGGTTGAGATCCAAGTAGTCTTGATGATCCAATCCAGGCAGAACCAGACAGTGGTCTTCTGCATTGAGACCGTACAGGGAAAAAGCCCGGGTGAGCCGTTGCTGAAATTGTCGA
Source organism: Synechococcus sp. R55.2 (assembly GCF_047462075.1). Lineage (NCBI taxonomy): Bacteria > Bacillati > Cyanobacteriota > Cyanophyceae > Synechococcales > Synechococcaceae > Synechococcus > Synechococcus sp. R55.2. Next base: position 8,904 of record NZ_JANSIH010000046.1, on the reverse strand, counting down.
GCAATGGCAGCATTGGGCAGAGCCAAGAAGACAAACTGAGCGTTGGGCACTCGTTGGGCAATAGCGGCAAAAAGATAGTCGTATTGGGGCAGATATTTACCCAAGTATTGACAAGTTAGGTAAACCACTGCATCTTCACGCAGGCCGAAATCCTCACGATAGCGCTTTTGCTGCGGCAAAACCGGCTTTTCAAAGCAAGTACCCAAATGAGGTAGCCGGATCAAGGTTTCACTGTAGTGTTCCTGAGCATTCTCCGGCTCCATTAAATCGCTGGAAAGGAAATAGTCAATCGTAGAAAGCCCAGAAGTTACAGGATGAGCCCAAGTGGAGCACTGTATCGGTGCCAGTCGCAGGGAAGCCAGTTGCAGAATGAGAGGCGAAAGGCCGATCTCCAAATACACCAAAATATCCAACTGATCCTGTAGGATTTGTTGGGCTGCATCCTCGAGGCTGCTGGGAATGTGCCTAAACACATCGGCGTATTGACGATACCGGTCTGTCATGAAGTCGGTTCTGGGATCCAGGTGATAGGCGAAGACTTGAAACTTTCGCTCCGAGTTAGCCTGTCCATCAGCCCAATTGGCGTTCAGGTACTTAACCCAACCCAGAGATAAGCGACTGTAAGAGCAAGCTCGCATGGAAGCTGAGGCAAACCCAACTCGGAGGGGATCCCCTGGTTGGGATTGGCAAGGAAGATATCTCCAATCGGGATAACAGGCGTTGACTATGCGTTGAACAAACTGGGCATATTTTTTCTGCAAATCCAGGTCGTTGTAGCCTTGGTACTGTAGGTAGTGATTGGTTCCCAGTCCTGACGCCCACAGCGCTCTGCGACGTTGCTCCTCCGTTTCTAGGGGAGTTTCCTCAATAAGACGATCCAGGTGCTCAACAAAGCGAGCACGAAAGGAGTTGAGTTCTTCCTCGCTCCGATAGACTGCTGGCAGATACAGATGATAAAACCAACGAGCCTGTTCTAACTGGGGATCCAAAGCCATTGCTTTCTCCAGGTGATCCAACGCAACAGCGTGTTCTCCTTGATCTCGACAGGCGATGGCCAGATTCAGATGCACCTGCGCCAAAGGGATCCCTGTCTGTTCATCCGAGTTTTCCAGTAGAGGATTGAGTAGGGCAATGGCTTCTTCGCTACGTCGCAGGTTAACTAAGATTTTTCCAGCTTGAAAGGCAGATCCAGCAGCGTGTGGATTCAGTTTCAGGCTTTGCTGATAACAGGATAGCGCTTCCTCCAGTTGACCCAAAGACTCATAGACGACACCCAAATTGTGGTGATACAGAGCCACTTCGGGATGTTGCTCAATGGCTTCTGCAATGAGAGCCGCTGCCAATTCCGAGTCTCCTCTGGCTTGAGCTACCGTTCCCAACAGGTGAAGGGCATCTGCATGCTCAGGAAAATCCGCCAAGATTTCGGAGTAAATGGCCTCTGCTTGCCGCAGATCTCCTGCCTGCTGAGCTCGGATCCCGGCCAGAAGTTTGTCTGTAGGTGTCAAGTCCGACATCCGCTACAAAGTGGCTAGAAATTCCCCAGATTTCTCTGCCCAGTATAGTCATTTCAAGTGGATACAAACATCCCCCAAGCTCCACCATTAGCCCTTTTCCCAGAGGAAGAGGGGAGTTGGGGATCAACGGAACAACAGTTTCACTTTCACTGCTATTGGGAATGCCCCCGTTGTGTTGCTTCTGAGTTGTTGATGTTTGGATGTCTATGTCGGCATTTCGAGGACTTGTAACTCGCTTTTCCAAACCGGTAAGCGAGGAGAAGGGCAACCTAACTCAAATCCGCTGCCACCCGGTGGGCGCAGGCAAAGCCGGAGAAGGCAACGGCATTGAGCCCTTGGCCGGGGAATGTGCTATCCCCCACGCAGTATAGGTTGGGGATGGCGGTGCGATTGAAAGGCATGCCCAGCAAGCCCCAGGGATCCCGGCTGGGGATGGGCCCATAGGTGCCGTTGCTGCGGCTCAAGAAGCGGCGGTGGGTGCGGGGGGTGCCTATCTCTCTGAGCTCAATGTGGGATCCCAGTTGAGGCCAAAGGGCCTCCAGGCGGCGGATAAGCCGGTCGGCGGCTTGCTGTTTCTGGGTCTGGTACTGGCTTGGGCTTAACCCTTGCCAGGTGGATATCCAACTGGGGGTAAAGGCATGAACAATGTGGCGGCCCGGGGGAGCCAGGTCGGGATCCAACAGGGTGGGGATGGAGACAAAAAGGGTGCCCTGCTCAGCCTCCATCTGATCCCAATCTTCCAGGAGAATGTGGTGACAATAGCGTTCGCCGGACAGGGCCTCGGCCCGCACCCCCAGGTGCAAGCTCAAGAAGCTGGGGGATTGTTGGTAGCGTTTTTGCCACTGCCGCTCCGCCGTGGGCAGGGATCCCGGCCATAGGCGCTCAAAGGTGTCCCAGCGGGTGGCATTGGAGATGATTGTGCGGGCAAAGAGCTTTTCCCCGCTGGCCAGTTCTACGCCCACCGCCCGACCTCTTTCTTCCAGGATCCGCCGCACGGGTGCTTTGTAGCGGATCTGCCCGCCATGGGCCTCTAGTCCCTGGGCCAACTTTTGGGCGATCTGCCCCACCCCCCCTTTGGGATAGTTGACACCGCCGTAGTGTCGGTCACAAAACACCATCCCGGCATTGATGATGGGCGTGCGATCCGCCGGCACCACCGACCAGCAGTAGCACTCCATGTCCACAAAGCGCAGCAAATCCGGATCCCGCAGACAGCGCCGCGCCACCTGGCCCACATTCACCGGCAAATAGCGCGCCAAGGTCAGGCAGCCGAGGGGATTGCTCACAAAAGAACGAAATAGATAGCCCCACTCCTCCAACGAGAGCAGCTCCATGGCGTTGAGGCTGTTGAAGATGGGCCACAGGCTGTCGTAGAACCGGCGAATGCCGGCGGCTTCCCGGGGAAAGTAGCCGGATAGCTCCTGCAAAAACTGCTCGTAATCCCGGTGTACTCGGGGATTCAGCCCCTTGGGCAGGTGGTAGGCAATCTGCACCGGATCGGGGATGGACTCCAGGGATTGGCCCACGGCTGCCAAAGCCCGTGTCAGCAAGTTGGTGGTACCCTGGGTGCCCAACCCAAAGATCATGGAAGCGCCCACGTCAAAGCGGTAGATCCCGTTGCCTAAGGGATCCGGACGCTCAAAATAGCCGGCACTGCCCCCTGGAATGAGGTATTTTTCCAGCACCAGCACACGGTATCCTTTGGCAGCCAACTGGCTGGCCGCGACCAATCCCCCGATCCCAGCACCGATGACGATGGCATCCCAAGCAGGGGAAGGGGTGTACAGAGCCTGCAAGAGGGTCTGAGAAGGCAAAGTTGAGGTCAAGGGATCCCTCTGGAAACTCAAACGCAAGATCAGTATCTTTACCGTACCAGAGGTTCTAGGGTTTCCCCATGAGTTGAGCTCCCCTGGGAATGAGTTTGCCCAGATCTGCAAGATCCCCAAATAGAGATTGTGGCGCGGGCTACGGAACCGAATTCACGAATTTGCTATACAGAATCCGGCCACACGACACAGATGGTTTTGCCATGTTGGTGACCCAGCATCCTGTCTTTCGGCGCTTTTGGTACCCGGTGATGCCCCTCAGCCTATTGGAGCAGGGATCCCCGCAACCTTTCGAGCTGCTGGGAGAGAGGATCGTCCTTTGGCTGGACAAAGCCGGACAGCCCCAGGCAGCCGCAGATCGCTGCTGTCATCGGTCGGCGCAATTGTCCAAGGGAATCGTCTGTGATGACCATATCCGCTGCCCCTACCATGGCTGGGAGTTTGATGGCACGGGAGCCTGTGTCAAGGTGCCGCAACTGCCGGATCAGGCCCGCATCCCAGAGAGCTACCGCATTCCCGCCTATCTCTGCCAGGCCCGCTATGGCTATGCTTGGGTGTGCTTGCATCCCCAGCCTCTACGGGGGATCCCGGTCATCCCAGAAGCTGAGGATCCCAGTTACCGGCTCATCCACGAGTTCTACGAACGCTGGGAATGTGCCAGTTTGCGCATCTGCGAGAACGAGTTCGATGCCGCCCACATCAGCTTTGTACACCAGAACACCTTTGGCAGTATGGAAGACTTGGTACCCAGCCACTTCGAGGTCGAGGAGCTGGACTACGGGATCCGCACCCGCACAGTGCTCGGTGTAGCCAACCCAGAGCTGCAACAGCGCAACCTGGGCATTGCTGCCGCCAAAACCGAGCGCACCACCACTTCAACCTGGCATTTGCCCTTCACCAACCACCTTCACATCCGCTACCCCAATGGCCGCAGCCATGTCATCGTCAACATCCCCACCCCCATCAACGACCGAGCCTCCCAAGTGGTGCAGTTTTGTTTGCGCAACGACACCGAAGCCGATACCCCAGCCGCCGAGGTTATCCGCTTTGACCGGGCTGTAACTTTGGAAGACAAAGCCATTTTGGAGACCACGGATCCCGACGTGCCCCTCACCCTCAGTAGCGAACAGCACATGCTCACCGATAAGCCCGGGATCCTGATGCGCAAGCAATTGGCGGCTCTGCTCAAAGCCCACAGCAGCTCCTCAAACCAGATGTTCTAGGCTGCGGGTGCCAGCGTAGCGGCTGTAGGCGTAGATCAACCCCAGGGTGAGGCCGGTGACCAAAAAGCTGAGGGCCGCCCCGAAAGGATAGTCCAGGCTGGAGCCAAACTGCAACTGAATCACATTCCCGATCAACAGCGTTTTGCTGCCCCCCAACAGATCCGGCACTACGAACATGCCGAAAGCCGGGATCCCCACCAGAATGAGGCCCGCCGCCAGTCCAGGCAAGGTCTGGGGCAGAAGCACCCACCAAAAGACCTGCCAACCCTTGGCATAGAGATCCCGTGCCGCTTCCGCCAGCCGCCAATCGATGCGCTCCACCGCCGTGTACAGGGGCAAGACCATGTAGGGCAAAAACGTGTAGACCATGCCCAGATAAACCGCCAGCCAACTGGGATACAGAGCCGTTTGCGGTGGGATCCAGCCCAGCCAGGCCGCCAAGCGAGCCGGCCACCCTTCCGGGGCCAGCACCACCATCCAGGCATAGGTGCGGATCACCAGGTTCGTCCAAAAGGGCACCACCACCAAGGTGAGCAACAGATCCCGTTGTCGGGGTGGGTGGGCGGCAATGAAGAAAGCCAATGGGTAGGCCAGCAGCACGCAAAAAAAGGTGGTTACCCCCGCCACCAGCAGGCTGCGGCCCAAGATCTGCCAGTAGATGGGCGTCCATCCTAGGGGGCCAAAGCCGAGAATGCGCAGATAGTTCTCCAGGGTCAGGGGCAGTTGAACCTGGCCGAACTCCCCACGGCTGAGAAAGCTGTACACCAACAGCAACAGCCCCGGCAGCACCAGAAAAACCATCACCCACAGCACCCCTGGCCCGGCAAAAATCAGGCTGCGTCCCAGCTCCTGCCAAGGGGTGAGCAGCTCCCCAAACCGCACCTGGGCTTGGCCAGAAGAAGGGATCCACTTGCCCACAGGAGATGGCAGCTTCAACATCCAGTCTCCTCCTGACGGGGATCCGGTCGCAAACGGATTAGGCTTTTCGGGGGTAGGTGGGCCACCAGCGCTGCGCCGATCTCAAACCCTGCATCCTCAATATCGGTGTTGAGGGCCGTGGCCTTGAGCTGCTGACCTTGGTTTGTCCGCAACAGGTATTGGTTCTCAGCCCCAGTGTAGATGAGGTTTTCCACCCGCACCGGCACCTGGTTGGGCAGCAGATCCCAGCCGCTGCGAGAGAGCTGGATCTTTTCCGGGCGAATAGCCAATTGCACCGGTTCCGAGCTGGCCGGGATCCCCAAGACCTTCAGCTTTCCCAAGGGCGTATCCACACAGTCCGTCCCACAGGCGATCCCCTCGATCAGGTTGCTGGCCCCTAAAAAGTCGGCTACGAAGGCCGTCGCCGGGCGCTCGTACACCTCATCGATAAGGCCCACTTGCTCAATGCGCCCCGCCCGCATCACCGCCACCCGGTCGCTGGTCACCAAAGCCTCTTCTTGGTCGTGGGTAACGAAAATAAAGGTCATGCCCAGGCGGCGCTGCAACTCGCACAACTGCACCTGAAGCTGCTTGCGCAACTTGGCATCCAACGCCGACAGCGGCTCATCCAACAAGAGCACTTCCGGCTCGTTCACCAAAGCCCGAGCCAAGGCCACCCGCTGCTGCTGTCCCCCCGACAGCTCATGGGGCTTCCGCTTGGCCAGAGCTGCAATCTCCACCAATTCCATAGCAGCCGCTACCCGCTTGCGCAGAGCTTCTCCCCGCACACCCCGCATGCGCAGGCCGAAGGCGATGTTGTCCTCCACCGTCATAAAAGGGAAAAGGGCATAGCTCTGGAACACGGTGTTGACATTGCGCTTGTGGGCGGGCAGGTGGCCTACCGGGCGACCTCGAATCACCACTTCCCCAGCATCGGCCATCTCCAGGCCGGCCAGGATGCGCAGCAGGGTGGTCTTGCCGCAGCCGGAAGGGCCCAGCAGGCCGAAAAACTCCCCCCGCCGGATGTTCAGCTCAATGCCATTGAGAGCCACAAAATCGCCAAAACGCTTGTAGAGGCCCGCCACTTCTACATCCCAGTCGGGATCCCGGACGGTGGAAGTACTGGAGATGACACTCGCGATCACAGTTGACAGCGCTGATAAACCTATCGAACCCAGTATGCAAGTCTCCGAGAAAATTGCAGTTATCCTCCACACCAGGGGCACCAGTTCCACGCTCAGCCCTGCAAACGGGGATCCCTGCCCACAGCCCTTCAAGATAGCAAATGTGGGAAACATTGTCGCCACGCCACCCCTGGGCAAACAGTAGCCAGAGATACCGGCTTGAGGAACAGTCTAATTCAGGATTGGAGGGGATTTTTCTTTTGAATGGGTCTTTTGCAAGGGATCCCTGGCCGTGCCCGTTCACACCCTCAAAGCCACTCCCCATACCGTCCACTTGGGCGGCTTTTCTTCCCAACTGCCCCCGGCCTTGTATGTGCAATCGGGCGATGTGGTGCAGGTGGAAACCTACTCGGGGTTCGCCCACTACGGCAAAGCGCCGGACCGTTTCTTCACGCCCGAATTCCTCGAAATTTGCCAAACCTTGCCTGCCGAGCGCCGAGTGGGGCCGGGCCCCCATCTGTTGACCGGGCCGATCTACGTTGAGGGAGCTGAACCTGGAGATGTGCTGGAAGTGCGCTTGCAAGCGATCACCCCCCGCTTGCCCATCGGTTTCAATGCCATCCGTCCCGGATGGGGGGCTTTGCCCGGAGAATTTGATCAGCCGCGACTGCGCTTCATCGACCTAGATATAGACCAGGGGGTAGCGGAATTTCCTCCCGGCAGCGGCATCCGCGTCCCCATTCGCCCCTTCTTTGGCATCTTGGGGGTGGCGACCGAGGAAACCAGCCGCAGCTCTATCCCCCCCGGCAACTATGGTGGCAACATCGACAACCGCCAATTGCAGGCGGGATCCCGAGTTTTTTTGCCGGTCTTTGTGCCCGGTGCCCTTTTTTCGGTGGGGGATGGCCACTCCGCTCAAGGGGACGGAGAAGTTGATGTAACGGCCATTGAAACTTCCATGAATGGCACTTTGCAGTTGATCCTGCGCAAAGATCTGCCGCTCGAGGCACCGCTGGCGGAAACCCCGACCGATTTCATTACCATGGGCTTTGCCGAGGATCTGGATGCGGCCTTTGAGATTGCCCTAAGGCGGATGATCGATTTTCTGCATCGGTTTGTCGGCATTGGGCGAGAGGAAGCCTATGTGCTTTGCAGCATTGCTGTCCACTTCCACATCACGCAGGTGGTGAACAGCCCCATGAAAGGTGTGCATGGGTTGCTGCCAAAACAGATCCTGCCCCGCCCTACCCTGATCTAATCGGATCTAATCGCGTCAGCGGGGCGGAGTCCTTACTGCTCCCAATAAGTATCGGCGATGGGATCCGCAGGTGTCGCGGGCTCCTGCATTGGCCAGACCCAATCCGTGAGGTCTTGAGAGGGGATCCCTTCCGGTAGCAGCCCATGGCAGCGGGAGCGAAACAGACAACTGTTGCAGCGCTCAGTGTGGGGGGTCATGGGAAAGTCTTGCGCCTCCAGTTGCCGCAGGTGGTTCAGAGTGGCTCTTAGGTGGGCCAGGTCTTGCTCATAGGCGGCGGCGCTGTAATACCGGTGGAAGGGCTGCTGCGGATGTTGCACATACCAAAAGGTCAGTTGCACCTGCTCCGGCTCAAAAGGGCTTTCCAGGGGCAGCTGCTGGGCCACCTCGCAGAGCAGCAGAGGGTAAAGGCGCACCTGCCAGTCTTGGGCCAACTGTTCATCGCGAGGACGTTGACGCTCAGTTTTCCAGTCCAGGATGTGCAGGGATCCGGGGATAATCACCAGCCGATCCAAACGGGCTATCAGCTTAAAGCCCTCAATCCGTTGCCACAGGGGCAACTCCGCCAACACCCGTCCCTGGGGATGGGCATGGGAGCTGGCCAAGAACACCTGCCACCACTGCTGCACCCCTTCATCCAGGCCGGACAAACGCGGCTCCACCTGCCGCCCGCGGCTGTGCCACTCCACCAAACGGTGAAACTGCCGTCCGCGCCTCTGCTCCAGCTCGTGCTCAAAAACACTGGCAGCGGGCCAGATCAACCGCTCCAGGTACACATAGCGAAACAGGCGGGGGCAATGGTCCAGCAAGGCCAGCGAAGAGGCGGAGAGGTTGACCTGCTCAAGACTCAACCTCTCCAGAGAAGGGGCAGCAGGGATCCCAGACAAAGTGCTCCGCACCGCTGTCGCGAAGGGGAAGAGCTCGCAAGAGGGGGCTAAGTTCCACTGCTCTCAGGATACCCCCACCGCCACCAGGGGTCGCCCAGCGGAGGAGCATGACTCTAGTCAATAATAAGCTCAACTATACTGAAAATAATGTATAATA
>NZ_JANSIH010000045.1:0-1323 GCF_047462075.1 Synechococcus sp. R55.2 | reverse complement strand
CATAACCTGGGAAATATTCAGGCAAAAAAGGTCTAGAGACCAGCGCTTTGAGGTACCTAGGTTGTTTATCGACATCAGGAACGTTGTAATTCCAATCTGGCTCTACGATATAGTCAACGTACTGACCTATCCATTGCAACTGCTCTGGCGTACACCCTACATCAAAAAATCCAATATCTACAGAGTTGCCCTGTGGCTTTTCTCGAATAGAGAGAATAGTTCCCTGAACCAATTCAAAAAACTTGCTATCGGCACCTGTAACGATGATAGTTGAGTTCATGACTTCTATCTCTCCTCTCTAAGACCTTACTTCTTGTCGAAAAGATGAAATCTGTTTATGTAGCAAAGAGCTCCCTTTTGACCGGCTATGATCTCCCCCTGCCAGAGGAGATGAGAGGGATCCAACATCTGGTCAATCTGCTTGCGGTCTTGCTCAGAAGTAAACTCCACGTAAATCACCTTGATGTCTTTGAGCTGCTCTTGCAAGCTGGTCAACACCTCCACCTCCTCTCCACCTGTAGCCACCCTGAGCACATCGATGGGCTCCAAACCCAACTCCTTGAGGGCTGCCCTGGCTTCCCGGAAAGGGAGCAGCTGCTCCACTCCCCACTCGGCCTGAGGATCTTCCGGCCAGAGCCGACAAGTTCTGCAGCTATTCTGCCCCGCTAGCCCCACCGGATGCACAAAGCAGTTGCCCAAGCTGAGAATATTCTGCCGCAGCAGGTGTAGAGCTAGGGGATCCACCTCAAAACAATGAATGGCCGCCTCAGGGCAGAAACCCCGAAAACAAACGCTACCAAGGCCTACCCCAGCTCCGATGTCGATAACCGTCTGCACCTGACTAGACAGAAACACAGGAAAGTTAAGATACGTCCTCTCGTAAAAAACGGTGTCTGGGTAGAGCTTTACCGAAAACCTGAGTTTGCCAAAGTCAAAGCCAGTCAACACTGCTTCCATTAACTTACTGGCATTGGCCAAAAGAAGTTGGTGGTCCTCTGCCAAGACAAAAGCAAAGTTAGCCCTCACAGGCCGCCCCAGCCGCTGCAAGTCCTCAGCTGTGCACACCACAGCATCAAAACTAGGCCAACTGGCTGGCTCCCCTCTCACCTCGTGAATTCGCTCGGGCACTCCCTTCTGCTGCAGCAGGGCACAGGGATCCCCAAACCCCTCTTCCACATACAGCTCCAGCCGCGGCAGGTCCAGCAAGTCTGCTGCTATCACTTCCGGACAGCCGCAACTATAGCCAATAAGGATTTGAGGGGTGGCTGGAGAGCATGACTCTAGTCAATAATAAGCTCAACTATACTGAAAATAATGTATAAT
>NZ_JANSIH010000044.1:0-10776 GCF_047462075.1 Synechococcus sp. R55.2 | reverse complement strand
TCCCGACACCAAGCCTGCGGCTATGGTGCGGGCCTCCAGCCCGAAAATTTGGTGACTGGGGCCGGAGAATGAAGATAGGCTGGAAGCGAACGTTGGTGTTCATCCAGGCGAGCGGGGGAAAAAGATGAACGAGCCCATGTCGCCGTCAGTACGGGCGGCTATCGAGCGGATGAAGTCTCGCTTGCGCATGACTCGTCGCTTTGGGTTTTGGTTCCAGGCAATCTTGGGGGCGACGGCGCTGCTGCTGTGGTTTGGCTTTTTAATCGGCCAAAATACCGTCTATCGAGATGACTCGCTGGGGGCTGTCATCGCCTTCTGGTTCACCTTGTTTACATTGCTCACCCTGGCAGCCGGTCTATTTTTCAACTGGCGCTACTTGCTCCACGCGGAGCGCCGCTCAGCTTCTGCTGATGCCCTAAGCCAATTGGATTTGCCCAAGCAGTTGCAGTTGGTCACCTATGTCAGCCTCATTGGGGCCTTCCTTGCTTTGATTGGTATGGAAGCCCAAGTGGGCGAGCTGTTGGCGCGCATGTTTTCCCGCACCCAGGCCAACCAGGTGACAGGAGTGCTGCTGCTGGCCGCCAACATCAACGTGACGTTTGCCCACTTCGTCTGCTTGGCAGGGGTTCTCTGGATTACCGGTGTCCTCGACCGCGAACCCTAGCGCCGGATCCCTGGCCCAGTTTTGGGAGTCATTGGCATTTACGTTTTTGACCAGTGACAAGACGGCTTGTCGCTTTTGCCGGGGTATAGCAACAAACCCCCCAACCTGGGAGAGGAGCTGGGGGGAAGCACCTCGGCTCTGCCTGAGTTTCCTCCGGACAAGACCTCAGCAGGAGCGATGGCTTCACTTGAAGCCCACTGCCGCTTGCCAGACAAAGGCCAGCAGGAAAAACAGAACAGGGATGATCGGCAAAATGTCGATCAGCGGGTCAAACAATTCATAGCCTTCCGGCAAACTGGCCAGGAGCATCATCGCTGACATGGCAACAAACCTCAGGGGAAAACGCGGCTGAAGGAACTGCTTTTTTCAGAATCGAAATAGAGTGTAACATCACCAAGCAGGGATCCCGGCCAAGTTCAAGAAACTTGACATACCCCCCTGCCTACAGGCAAGGGATTCTGGTTCCTGGTTCTGCGACAGCACTTACTGTGTTGGGTTGTCCCTCCACGACAGCGGTGCTTATTTCCCCAGGCGTTCCCTCTTCCGTTCGCGTCAGCCTAAAGAACGCCAATGTTGGAGAGGCCCAAAACGACCCCCACCCCCAGCAAGTGGCCAAAACTGGCAACCCCGATGACTTCTGGCCAGGTCATTCCCAGTACCGGCCCAGTCTCTGAGGCCACTCCAGAGGAGGATTTGAAGCTCAGGTAAGCCAGCCCTGTGCAGAGCAGAATGATCACGGCGCTCAGGGGGGACCAGGGGCTGGTTTGAGCGGTCAAAGCCAGCGGCGCGACAACAGGCATCATGGTTTTCGTCCTCAACTCAGGTTGACCGACCCTTAGATTACCGCTCCTGCTGAACCCCGGATGGGATCCCCTGGCGATCTACACATGAATTGCAACAGAGGCTGCAACAGAACCTCACACTACGGCTTTTCTCCGGCTTCAGGGACGGTTTGCTATTGCCGGGATCCTGCAGGAATCCTCTAGGTAGGAGAAGAAGGTGCCCCCAGGGCTGTGGTTGATAGGAAAATGAGGCTTGGGCTGAGAAGCTGGGCAGGTCTCTGCCGTATACTAACGAAAGTTAACAAACTTATCTCTTCGATCCCTTTTTGGTGTGATGACTTGGACGCGCTGCCTCGACCCATCCTCCCCGTCTGCACTGTGCCCACCTAAGGATGGCTGCCGATGACTGTTGCTGCTACTGCTGAATCGGCCCACAAACCCTTCGCATTGCCTCGTGAGCTGTTGGGGCCACCCTCGGAATTTTGGAATCCCACCTTGCTGATGTTTTTGGCTGCGGTGGTGCTTTCGGCCTCTTGCTTTGGCGGGTACGCCTTTTGGCACTGGCCCAAATGGATGGTGTTCTGGCTCAATTTTGTGGCCCTCTACGTTTTGGGCACGGTGATTCACGATGCTTCCCATGGCTCGGCCCACCGCAACCGCTTTCTGAACGAGGCGCTCGGACACGGCTCTGCCCTGTTACAGGGTTTTGTCTATCCCGTCTTTAAGCGGGTACACATGCAGCATCATGCCCACGTCAACCATCCTGAAGACGATCCCGATCACTATGTCTCAACGGGAGGGCCGCTGTGGCTGATCGCGCCGCGGTTTTTCTACCATGAGGTGTTTTTCTTTAAGCGGCAGCTCTGGCGGAAAGGTCGCTGGGATCTGCTGGAGTGGGGCTTGAGTCGGCTGGTGGTTATCCTGACCTTTGGTCTGGCCAGCTACTTCGGCTACACCGACTACATCATGAACTATTGGCTACCCCCTGCCTTTATCATGGGGTTCTTGCTGGGCTTGTTTTTTGACTACCTGCCCCATCGCCCTTTTCAATCCCAAGAGCGGTGGTACAATGCCCGCGTCTATCCCGGATGGCTGACCAACATTCTGCTGTTGGGGCAAAACTATCACCTGATCCACCATCTCTGGCCTTCTGTTCCCTGGTACAAATACCAAGCAGCCTACTGGGCAGCCAAACCTGAGCTGGACGCGCGCAACTGCCAGCAAACGCTGGGGATCTGGGAGAAGGGAGAGTTTTGGGGCTTTTTGTACGATGCTCTGATTGGTCTGCACTGGCACAAGCCCACTTCAGCTCACCCCGCTGCGCCAGCCAATCCAGAATCGGAGGGATCCCCTGCGGATCCACAGCTTGGCTAGCATGGTTTGGCCAACGCTGCAAGTCCCGCAGGTGCTGCTGTTTGTGGAGGCGGCCAGTCTGTTGCGAGATTCCAGCCGGGTTTTGCTGCAGGCCGGTCAGGCGACGGCGGATTTGCCGGAGTTGATCGCAGAAGCACAGGCGCGGGCCGAAGCCCAGGTGCAGCTCCTTGGGATCCCGGCAGACTTGCGGGCACAGGTGCGAGGGATCCTCAGGTTGACCTCGCCTCAAGAGGTGTTGGCCTACTTGCAGGACTTGCTGGACAGGGGATCCGGCCCGGATTTGGAAACCTTTTTGGAGCAGGCGGGATCTGCCTCTACGGTGCTGCGCTTTCCCCCTCTGTTGGTGGGGGCTGTGGCTCTGGAGGTGGTGCTGGAGCGGTTGGACTTTTCCCCAGAAGAGCGGGCTGTGGTGCAAGCCCAACGGGATCAATGGGAACAGGCCCTGGCGGAATTGGCCATCCACCACAGGGTTTCCCCAGAGCCGCTCCGGGCCACTGCCGAGACGGTGCTGCGGGCGGCTTCGGCAGAAGAGCTGCTGCAACTGGGGCAGGATCTCCTTCAAGATCTCCAAGATCTCGCTGCTGCCGATTCTGAGCCAGAAGCCGAGCCTCAGGTGGAATTGGCGGGGCCTCTGCTGTTCATGATGGTGGCGGATTACCTGCTGGCCCAAACGGAGTATCCGCTGACCCCGGAGCAGCGGCTGGACTTGCAAACCAATCGCGCCGCGGCAGAAACCCGCTACTTGGCCATGCAAAAGTTGGGCCGCATTGAAAACTTGGCGGAGCAGCAGGCTTATATTCGATCCTGGATTGACCAAGCTTCCGTACCGGATTTGCTGCAGGCTTTGGATCGCTTTTTTGCGGCGTCTGAACCCAACTCATGAGGCTCAGGGATCGCCGAAGATTTTGGATCCCCTATGCTGGAGTCAAAGGGATCCCACTTGAGGTGTGAAAGTGGACTGGGGCAGCCTGTTCTGGATTTTTCTGATCTTCAGCTCTTTGCAACCTCTGCTGAACCGTCGTGCCCAAGAGTTCCGGCGCTTGATGGCCATTCGGGAGTTGGAGCAAAAGCGGGGCAGCCGGGTGATTCTGCTCATTCACCGCCAGGAGTCGATCAGTTTTTTGGGGATCCCGGTTTCCCGCTACATCAGCATCGAGGACTCCGAACAGGTGTTGAGGGCAATTCGCCTTACCCCACCCAATACCCCGATTGATTTGATTTTGCATACCCCCGGTGGCCTGGTGCTGGCCACGGAGCAAATTGCCCGCGCCCTGATCCGCCATCCGGCCAAAGTGACGGTCTTCGTGCCTCACTACGCCATGTCGGGGGGGACAATGCTGGCCCTGGCCGCCGATGAAATCGTCATGGATGCCAATGCAGTCCTGGGGCCGGTGGATCCGCAGTTGGGGGGGTATGCTGCCGCCAGTATTCTGCAGGTGGTGGCGGATAAACCCATTGCCGAAATCGATGACCAAACCTTGATCCTGGCAGATCTGGCCCGCAAAGCGATGCAACAGGTACAGAACTTCGTGCGGGATCTCCTGAAGGACGATGTGCCCAAGCGCAAAATTGCCCCCGAACGCATCGAGCCCCTCATCCAGTACCTAACCAGCGGACAAGTTACCCACGACTACCCCATCACCGCCGAAGAAGCCCAAAGGTTGGGCCTGCCCATTTCTACCGAGTTGCCACCCCAAATCTATGCCCTGATGGACTTGTACCCGCAGGCCACCATGGGCCGTCCTTCTGTACAGTACATCCCTATCCCCTATGATCCCCGCCCCGCTCTGCCCAGAGGGGGATCCCGCTCTGGCCTAGGGTGAACTCTTGGCGTAAGCTTCCATGGCTTCCAGGCGCAGCCCTCTTGCCCGGCGAAACAGCTCTTGTCCGGTGTGCAGGTGGCGATCGTCGAAGTTCAGGGGGAAATACTGCAGCTCCTCTAGAGCGTCCTCTAGGTGGTTGAGGGCGTAGTAGAGGCGAGAAGCCACTCCCCCCAGGCTGCTGGGATTGGGGAGGCGGCCAAAGATCTGCTGGGCTTGGGCCAGTTTCTGGCTACACTCTTCCAAATAGGTGGCGAAGGACTCCAACAGGTCGGGATCAAAGGGATCCGCCGCCAAAGCATTCAACTGAGGCTTTAGGGAAGACAACAAGGGCCCCAACACTCGGTTTAGAGGGGTGTAGACCTGTCGGATCCAGGCTGCACGGGCGATGGCTTCGTGGCTGACGGTTTCACGGGGGGATCCCGTCGGCTGGGGGCGGGGTGAGGTGCGGCTGGAGTGCAGTTGCCGATCGTATTCGCGGCGAGATTGGGGATCCTTGAGCACCGCGTAGGCAGCGTTGATCTGGCGGATGCGCTCAGCGGTGGCCCGATCTTTTTTGGCCAGCAGGCTATCGGGATGGTGATACTTGACCAAACGACGGTAGGCGGACTTGATCTCCTCCGCCGTCGCCCCCACGGAAACGCCCAAAACTTCGTAGTGGGATCCCACTCCCGATCCGCTCTCCATAACCCCTAGGCTTGCCGGAAAGAAAAGAAACTTCCACATTGTACCTGCAGCCTAGAATAAAGGTGAGTTTTCCGGTGCTGCCCCATGTCTTCCGCCTCGCCCCAGGGATCCCCCAACCCTTTCAGTGCCCTCTTGGGGGCCACCATTGCCGTCAGTCTGGGCTACGGTTTTTTTCAACTGCTGCTCTCGATGTTGGCCAAGTTGCCGCCGATCGATGTGGAGATTGGATCGTTGGCCCGTGGAATCAGCATTCTGGTGCGCTACCTGCTGGTCGGTTCCGTTTCCCTGATTGCCTTCATGTTTGCCATGGTGGGGTTGGGGCTGGCGGCCTATTGTGTGCAATTGCTGGGCGAGCGGCTGACCTCCTCTCGGCGCTGAAGCTGGGGGCTGTAGGCACAACTTCTGGCTGACCCGTTGGGCGTTTGTGATGAGCCGAACTTGCCGGCAGCTTCTCAGCGCAACACCACCTTGGGGGAGAGCAACAAAGTCAGGGATCCCTGGCGGTAGTCAATCCGGCCTTCGGCAAAGCGCACTTGGGCTAGGCCCGCTTTTTTGAGGGTGATCGCGTCGGCATGGGCCGGGTTCAGCCCAATGGCCGTTTGCACCCACAGGCTCAGATCCGGCTGGTGACCGACCAGAGCCAAAGACGCCAGAGGTTCCCGCTCTGCTTGCCAGCGCACCAGGTCAGCAAAACTGCCCCCCGGAGCCAGCGGCTCAAACACCTCCACAGCTTCGGCCAGGTTCTCGTCCAAAAAGATCTCAGCGGTCTGTCGAGCCCTCACCAAGGGACTGGTGAGCAGGAGATCCCACCTCCAGCCCATGTTCTTGAGCTGGCGGGCAACCTTGCGGCAACGCTTGCGACCTTCGTCTGTAAGGGCCCGAAAGGCATCCTCGACTTCTGGCCGGGGTTCCTCGGCTATGCCATGGCGAATAAAATCCACGGCCAATTCCTGTCGGGCAGTCTGCTTTTCTGCCGCCCCCTGATGGTGCTCCGCGCTGCTAACGCGAACGCTCTCCTGTTGTTCAGACCCAGAGACCATAGAACTCCAAAACTCTGTCCTGCCGGCGCGAACGGCACTGTTAAGTAAACCTTGGAATCACTGTAACTCTCACAGAATACTGTGCTCTGTCGGGGGAAAAGCCCGCTCCCTCTACGGCAGCACTTCCGCGACAAAACCAGAGATCACGAAGAAGACGAGGGGTTATGCAAGCGCTGGCTGACCAAGGTGCGCCCCTCCTGAGTGTAGAGCTGCCAGTAGTTCCAGTAGTTGCCAAACACGGACTTCACATAGCCCCGAGTTTCGGGGAAGGGGATCTGCTCCACAAACACATCCGGATCCTCGAAGCCAAAGCGGTTCAGCCATCTGGCCACGTTGCCGGGGCCACCATTGTAGCTGGCCAGGGCCAGCAAGGTGTTGTCTTGATAGGTGCGGTGGGTGTAGTCGAAGTACCAGGATCCCAGGTAGAGATTGTCGGCGGGGTTGGTGAGGCTGTACTGGGCCAGGCCGATCTGCTGGGCAATCCAGCGGCCAGTAGCGGGCATCACCTGCATCAAGCCCAAAGCCCCCGAGGCCGAGACGATCTCTGGCTCAAAGCGGGATTCCTGCCGGATCAAAGCCGCCACCATCAAAGGATTGAGGTTAAATTGCCGTGACCAGTGGGCCAAGCCGGGTTGGGCGTAGGGATCCCCGCTCCAGGAATTGTCGGGGCCCGCATAGTAGTGCAGCGGATAGATGGCCTGCCAGAAATCTTGGCGCTGCCTCAACGTCTCCAGCAGGGGATCCGGCTCTTCGCTGAAGCGCAAAGCAGCCACCTGGTTAATGCCCCGCAGGTGATCTCCGGCGCTGTTGCGCAAAATGCCCGTGACAAAGCGCTCGGCAACGCTCATCTGGCGGGGATCCCGCTGCACCGGAGTTTCGCCCTGCCAGCGTTCCCAGGCCAGTTGGCTGGCTCCCATCAAATGCAGGGTTTGCGTAACTGCAGAGACCCCTGGCAACGGTTGGCGCACCGGCTGAAAATCCACCTCCACTCTTTTGCGCCCGCTGTAGAAATCCCCCACCGGCCAGCCCAGTTGCACTGCCGACCGCCAGCCGTAGTAGGTGTGGGGAAACTGACGCAGTACCTGCCGATAGGTCTGCCGAGCTGCCGCCACATCCCCCTGCTGTTCCCGCCATTTGCCCGCCCAGTAGAGCAGTTGTGCCCCCATTTCTGTATCCCGCTGAGCAGATCCGATCTGTTGGGCCAGGGCGATGGCTTGGCTGAGATTGCCTGCTTGTGCTTGGCTCCAGGCCACCGTCCAGGCGGCGTTGGCCGCAGCTTCGCTGGCCGGAAAGCGATCCCAAAGGGCTTGCCGGGTGGCTTGGGCCGATTGGGGGCTGGCGTTGCGATCGTAAAGCTGGCTGAGGCTAAGCAACGCCTCTGGAGCTTCTTTATCTGAGCCGGATCCCACCTGTCGGAGGAGTTCAATTGCCGTCGGCAGGTCGCTCAGTTCCGCCAAACGGCGACGGGTGAGGGAAGCCTCTGGCCCATCGGGGAACTGTGCCAGCAGCGCTTGGTAAGCCGCTCTGGCCTGAGGAAACTCCCGCGAGATCTGGTGGCTGCGACCCCAGCGGTAGAGGTTCTGAGAGGTGGCGGGGGCACGTCCATAGGCCCGGGCAGCTTTGCCGTACTCCCGTTGCTCCCAGTAGGCATCGGCGAGGATCTGCCAGTCGGAAGCCGTGAGGGATCCCTCTTGAGCCTGCCGCCAGCGATCCAGCAACGGCGTTAGCCCAGGGGTTTGCGGGTGATGTTGGGCCAAATCCCGCAGCAGGTCATAGCGGTCGGGATCCAGCTCCAGCAAATGCTTGAGGGCACGTCCGGTCAGCGGATGGGTGGGAAATTGCTGCCGCAGCCGATCCACCTGGTCCATCCCCCAGAGGGCATAGGCAGCGACAGGGCTGTGGGGATATTCCTGCAAAATCTTGGGCCACCAGATCCCTTGGGCTGTTTCCTTGTCCTGCAACTGTTCATAGGCTTGGGCCCTGAGCTTCCAAATCTCTTCCCTCAGAACCGGCAGGCTCTCTTCCAGCCCCTGCAAATGCTTCAAGGCAGATTGCGCTTGGCCGGCCTGTAGCGCTGCATAGGCTTGCAGAAAGGCCACTGTGGAAGTTTGAGGCAGTTGCGCCGGATCCCTGTCTTCTGGTGCAGAGGCCACCTCCGCGGTTTCTGCCCAGGATGAGGTGTAGAAGCCCCAGACGGCCCCACCCAGAGCTGCTCCCGCTGCCAGCACACCGGCAGCCCATCTTATCCAGCGTCGTTTGCTGCCTGGCAGGACCCCCATGCTTTGCCTCCCCACCACCGCTGAACTAAGATACTCAACCCGACTGCGTTGAGCCACCGGACGACTCGATACTTGCAACATGGCTGGAAAGCTCACCCAGCAAGCGGTCGCCGCGCATTGTGGCCAGGCGATAGGCAGGGAGAGATGCAACGATTTCTTCAAACTTCAAACGGCGGTGAAACGGCTCATTTCCCCAATTGCGCTGTCGGGCTTTCGCTGCGGTACACCTTGGCCCCGACACTGCGCAGCTTTTCATCAATGGCTTCGTAGCCCCGGTCGATGTAGTGCAATCCGTGGATCGTGGAGCAGCCTTCAGCCGCCAGACCGGCCAACACCAGGGCCGCACCCGCCCGCAGGTCGGTAGCCACCACCGGAGCGCCGGAAAGGGACGGCACCCCTCGGATCAGGGCCACTCGGTTCTTCAGGCGAATATCGGCTCCCATGCGATTCAGCTCGGGAATGTGGTGCATGCGGTTTTCAAACACTGTCTCCTCAATGGTGCAACTGCCCTCGCTCAAGGCGGCCAAAGCCATGATCGGCGCCTGCACATCGGTGGGGAAACCAGGATAGGGCAGCGTTTGAATATCGGTTGCCTGACACAGCCAGCCTGAGCTCAGTTGAGCCGGGGCAATGCGCAGCCGGTTTGGGCCTTCCTCTTCCACCCGCAGCCCCATCGCTTGCAACTTGGCGATCACCGCCCGCAGATGATCGGGAATGACAGGGCCAACCGTGAGGTGAGAGCGGGTAATGGCCCCGGCAATGAGATAGGTGCTGGCCTCGATGCGGTCGGGAATGACCGTGTACTCTGTTCCATGCAAGCGGGGCACCCCTACCACCACAACCGTATTGGTGCCGACACCGCGAATGCGGGCCCCCATGGCTTGACAAAAACGGGCTAGATCCGCCACCTCCGGCTCTTGGGCGGCGTTCTCGATCACCGTTTCTCCATCCGCCAGCGTAGCGGCCATCATCAAGGTCTCGGTGGCACCGACGCTGGGATAGTCCAGGTAAATACGGGTTCCCAACAGTTTACGGGCATAGGCATGAACCACCCCATGCTCGATTTGTACCGTCGCCCCCAAGGCTTGTAGACCCCGCACATGCAGATCCACAGGACGAGACCCGATCGCACAGCCGCCGGGCAAGGGAACTCTGGCCACCCCCAGCCGCGCCAACAGAGGCCCTATTATGAAAAAGCTGGCCCGCAACTGGCTGACCAATTCATAGGGAGCTTGAGAGGTTTTCAGGGAGCTGGCATCCAGGTCGAGGGTATTGCCAACATGGGAAACCTTAACTCCCAGCGTGGCCAGGATCTGTCCCATGCGTTCAATGTCCAGCAGACGGGGCACATTGTGAATTCGACAAGCCTCAGGAGCCAAGATGGCCCCGGCCATCAGCGCCAAGGCAGAGTTTTTCGCCCCGCCAATGGGGATGTGGCCACTTAGGGTCTGCTTGCCGGTTATCTGCAGCACTGGCCCCATCATCTCAGGTGAGGGTGCAATTCCGGTCAAGCCTGGCGAAGATCCCAAGGACTCTATCCTACCGACATGCTGCGGCTCTGCGCCGTGCGGAGCACGATCAGTGAAGTCTCTCAATCTTCCTCCTCACCTAACAAAGAATACACATAGGAAAGGCGGCCTCTTTCCAGGAAATACTCTGGAGAGAGAAGCAGCCAAATGCGCAAGCAGAAACTCGGTAGAGGAAGGAAGAGAAGGGCTGTCGATGCTGCCCTCATCTTACCCAAGTTCCTGGTTTGCGACAGCAGTTCCGGCAACTCGGCCAAAGGGATCTGTCCCGCCGACCTGGACAAAGCCGAAGCCTTGTCATCCTCAAGACACCTGGGAGCATCCCACAGTGCGCTGAGGAAAGCCGACCGACCTCCGTGCATCTAGAGATGAAGAGATAAAAATCTCAAAGATGCCTCGCGTTGGAGGTTAGGTTGGGATGGGCCTCAGCCTACCGGCAAAATGGGGATCCCTGCTGCTTTTTGAGAAAGACCGTCTTCAGCAGACGGGGATCCTCAGCACAGCCGGATGGGGTTTAGCCCAGCGGCAAGAAGCAGTATGATACTCATGAGAAGCACTTGCAATAACGATGGGAGACAGCCGATGATCGCCACTCAAGTCTCTG
>NZ_JANSIH010000042.1:0-36963 GCF_047462075.1 Synechococcus sp. R55.2 | reverse complement strand
AATCCGCTCTCCGCAGCAGCTCGCGGGCCATTTGGGCATAAAAGCTCTCGTCGCAGCCGGCCAAACTGGGATCCGCCCCCGAGAGCACAAACAGGGGCACCGCCAAGCCCATCATCAGCAGGCTGAGGCCCCAAAAGGGCAGCAGATGAGGATTGCGGCGAAACCGGACAAAGGAGCTGGATCCCAGAGATCCCCTGGGGGGAGAAAAGCCTGGGCTGTTGTGACTACGCAACGCTGACGCGAAGAGGTGACTCAAAGGACGCATGGGACAAGGGAACGACAACAAGCAGCAGCCCTGCCCCAGCTTAAACTCTGCCGTGAGGGATCCGGTCTCCTCTCTTCAAGGAAGTTCCACGGATCCCTGTTCCTCCTGCACGGCGGCTAGCCCCTGAAACCACCCAAAAAATTGGTCGGCATAGGGTTGCAGAGCCGGTTCGAGAAAGTAGAAGTTCTCCCCTCGATCGGTGAACTCCCAGAACGAGGACTCCGTCCGAGTAGCGATAACAGCCGTGGTGGACTGTAGCTCTTGCCGGATGCTCTGTAGGCGCGCCAGGGGCTCGTGCTGCATATCCCAATAGATCAGCTTGGCCAAATCCTCCCGCCCACACCTGAGGAAATAGGCTGCCACCCGCACCTGGGTTTTGCGGATCCCACGCAGGGTAGTTTCCTGTTGCTCGCTTAAGGACTCCGTCCCGCTGACGCGAACGGGGTCTTGATCCAGGCGTAACAAGGCTTGCACAATGGCTTCCGTTGTTTCAGAGCCCAGAGCACAGCTCGACTGGGCCAACATTCCCAAATCGAAGCCAAAGGTTTCGGACAAGAAAAAGAGGCCCGCTCTGTAGGCAATCAGGCTGTAATAGCGAAAGTAGCCAACAATCTGCAAGACCAGAGCCGAATGGCGCTGTTGCAGGGCTGCCTCGGCCAACAAACGGTATTGCTTGAGCAGGTTGTAGCCGCTGCGGATGTCTCGCGCGTTGATGACGGCCCGCAGATAGGTATTGAAAAACTTGATCACCCACCCCGCTACCGTGAGTTGTTGGGTTTCCAGGGCGCGGATCCCCAGTTCCCGGCTGTGAATGGCCACCAGGGTGCTTGCCTGGCGCATGCCGTTTAGCCCCTCGGCAAACAAGGCTTGATACTGCCGCAGTATCTTCAGCTCCAGCCAGGATCCCTCTGCCTCAATCTGGCTCAAGAGTCCCTTATCCACCGAAGCAAAGTCTGGATCCCGCCGCAGAGCCGGGGTAAAGAGAAACCAGGCAGGGGGCAGTTGTGCTTTGTGAGCAGCATAGAAGACCCACAGAGACTTCAAGCTGTCCAAGGCTTCCAGGAGAATGCTCCCCTCCTGCTGACGGAGAGCACTGGTGGCGATGCTTTTGATTTCATCCAGAGCCGAGAGGCAGCGCTGATGAGCTGGCGAGCATTCGCCCATTGGAGAGTGCTGCTCTGTTGCTATGCCTACGGCACCCTGTATTCCTGCGCATCGCTGTTGCTGCACAACGTTGTCGTGACGAGGCCGCAGTTGCAGTGAACAACGGGAGAAATAGCCCCTCTTGGATCCGGAGTCCGATCCTGATCTCCTGGAAGCAAGGGATCCCAGGATGGCCTGCCGCACTTGCTGCTCAATGCGATGGATAATCGAAGCCGGCTGCAAAAAGTGAAACACGAAGCGAAAGTAGGGGATCAGCATCAAAAACGAAGCTGTGCCCAGCAGCAGATTCAGCCCGACGAGCAACCCTGGAGGGTGTTGCTCCGCAACGCCAACACGAACGTAAAAGCCCAGGGCTGCCGAACTCCACAAACTGACCACATTGGCCAGAATCAGGAAAAAGAAGAGGTAGAAATTGACTTTCTCGCGCAAAAACAGCTCCGTGACCTTGGGGGTGAAGCGATCCGCGCTCAACTGCACCACAATGGCCACCACCGAGAGGGTAAAGCCCAGCACCCCCGACAACACCTGAGCCAAGGTGGTTACAAATTCCTGCAAAGCTTCTGTATCCTGCGTGGATCCCGCCCGAACCAGGTTCAACCCGCTCTGGATCCAGCGGTGCCCACCCCAAGCCCAAAGCAAACCTGCCCCCACCACTGCAGCACTCCAGGGCAGAAAGCGGGGGCGACGCCCAACAAAGCCTGGATCTGTGTGTCTCTCTTTCACAATGGCCCTTCTCAGAGAGGGGGTGCCTCAATACTCGCTTAGAAGAGCTTCCACAAACTCGTAGCTGGAAAAAGGCCGCAGATCTTCTAGCCCCTCTCCGGCGCCGATAAAGCGGATGGGTAGGTTCATCTGCTGCGTAATGGCCAGGGCAATCCCCCCCTTGGCGGTGCTATCCAGCTTGGTCAGGATCACGCCGCTCAACTTGGCAGCCTCGGCAAATACCTCGGCTTGGCGCAACCCGTTTTGCCCTTGGGTGGCATCCAGCACCAGAAGGCTTTCTACTTTGGCTTCGGGAGCTTTTTTGTCAACGATGCGGCGGATCTTGGCCAGCTCGTCCATCAGGTTTTTCTTGTTTTGCAGACGGCCTGCCGTGTCCACCAACAGCAGCTCTGTGCCCCTGGCCTTGGCGGCTGTGATGGCGTCAAAGACCACTGCTGCCGGATCGGCATTGGGAGAGGGATTGGCGATCACCTCTACCCCTGCTCGCTCTGCCCAAACCTTGAGCTGCTCCACAGCAGCAGCCCGAAACGTATCAGCAGCAGCAATCAGACAGCGGTACCCAGACTCGCGGGCAACATGGGCAATTTTGCCAATGGTGGTGGTCTTGCCCGCCCCATTCACCCCGACAATCAACCAAATGTTGAGCGTGTCCCGTTGCGGCGCAAAGGTGGGATCCCCCACCGTCAACATCTGCCGCATCTGCTGCTTGAGGTATTTGACGGCCTCCTCTGGGGGCACCACCTCCTCTCGCATACGCTTTTGTAGGGCTTGGATGATCCGCTCGGTGGCGTCGATCCCCACATCGGCCTGCAGCAACAGGGCCTCAATTTCTTCCACAGCCTTCTGATCCAGGGGGCCGCGGCCTACCAGCGCTTTCAACTGGTTGATCAGGTTAAGGCGAGTTTTGCCCAAGCCTCGCCGCAGCTTTTGCAGCCAGGAGATTTCCTCAACGGAGATCTCTTCCGGTTTGCGCCCTTGGGCCGCCAGGATCTCGGCTGACCAGCGGAAGCCCTCATCGAAGACCAGCTCTTCCGGCCCAGTCTCTGGAGAAGGAGCAACCGCTGCAGTCGCCGCCTCGGGTTTGGGCTCGTCCACAGCGCTGGCTTGCAGGGCTTGGAGACGCTCAGCAGCGCGGGGAGCCAGATCGAAAAACGAGGGAGCTGCCGCCGGCTGCACAGGGGGCGATTCTGGAGATGCTGGTTCTTGTGTTGGAGTGGAGGACTGGACGGGTTCACGGGGTTCTGCTTGGGCAAGTGGGCCGGAGTCCTCAGTCGAGGCCGGTGGCTGTGGCTGGACGGATTCTGCAGGGATCCCTTCCGCTGGCGCAGGTGGGACAGAGTCCTGGGTTGCCGGTGGGGCTTGGGCAGCAGCACGGGCCTTCAGGTTGGCATAGGCGGCTTTGGCAAAAGCCAAATAGTCTTCAGGGGAGATCTCCGCCGGTTCTGTGGCTGGCGCGGGGGCTGGTGGCGAAGACTCCGCTTCACCAGGAGAGTCGGTAGAGTCGGTATAGCGGCGGCGAAACCAATCGAAGGCCATAATCCCATCTCCAGCCTGGCTG
Source organism: Synechococcus sp. R55.2 (assembly GCF_047462075.1). Classification (NCBI taxonomy): domain Bacteria; kingdom Bacillati; phylum Cyanobacteriota; class Cyanophyceae; order Synechococcales; family Synechococcaceae; genus Synechococcus; species Synechococcus sp. R55.2. The sequence continues at coordinate 33,253 of NZ_JANSIH010000042.1, read as the reverse complement.
ATCTTTATCCAGTTTGACAGAGCAGCCCCTTTTCTAGAGCGCAGCCTCAAGAAGCTCATCCACGCTCAACAGGGATCCCCGACCTTCGCGTTAGCGGGACAAAGTCCTTTCCAGCGTCTCCACCCGCACAAACCCAATCACCTGCAATTGGTCAGGCTCTATCTCCAGGCTGAGCACCCGCACCAGAATCCCGCTCTCTTCCAGCTCTTGCAGGTCAAACACCTCATTGAGCCCGCCCAAAAACGCTGCTGAGATCTCATCAGGAACCCGTACAGAACCGATCACAAACTCCGGATTCTCCAGCTTTAGGCTGCGCCCTTCCTCCATGCGGATCCCAGCGTTGAACACCACCTCCACTGCTCGCGTTGGCTGGACGGAGTCCTTCTGCTCGGTACCGCCGTCTTCCTCCACCAAAAGGGCAGAGAGCTGAATGCGGTTGGGATCCAAAAACTCGACGCGGGGCTGACGCAGATCGAAACGGCGAGCTTCCCTTCCCGCTCCCCCAAAAGGCAGATCGGCCCGGAGATCCTGAAACTGGCGGAGCACCTCTGGCATGTTGAGGGCAGCATTCAAGTCCTCTTCTCGCACCACCACCCGCACCGCAGCTTGCAGAGGTCGCGTCAGGCGCAAGGGAGCCCCCTGGAAAAAAGAGGGGTCAATTGCCACCGGATCGGTTTCCAGCTCCAGAAGCTCGATGCGGGGAAAGGGCGCTCGATAGAGCCCGCGACCGGCGATCAGCAGGCGATCCGCTTGGCCATTCAGCAGCCGGTAATTGGGCTGGCTTTGGATGCGCACCTCCAAAACCTCTGCCCGATCCAACTGATCCAACAGAAGCTGCCGCGCCGTCTGATCCGCCAGATAGCCCGCTCCTCCTCCCAAGCCCGCCAACAGCCCCAAGAGAACTGCCAGGATCTCCATGATCACTAACCGGATGTGCCCCAACCCAGGTTAGCAAGGGGATCCCTGGCCCACCTTGGGGATCCGGGCTAGCGCATCACCTTGAGGGGGCTGGCCTCAATGGGGCGATTGCCCATAAAGGTTTTGGCAATTTTCAGGCCATCAGCCATTATCGGGCGATTGAGCGTGGGATCATGGATGAATTTGGCCCCAGAGGCAACCGTTGGGCGTCCCTCGCCCCAGGTGTCCACGACTTTGAGAGTTGCAGCAGTAACTGGACGTCCGTCGGCATAGTAATCCACCACTTTCAGGGTCGAAGCCCCGACCGGACGATGATCAATCCCAATTTCGCTGAACTTGACAGGGCTGGGAAACACCGGTGGGCCGGATTTCTCCTCCAGCAGTACCGGCATCTGAGCAGCCCCAGAGGCTCCATCAGCAGGCAGGGGAGCCAGGTTTAGAGCATTACCCGTTTGCGTTGGCGGAAGAGCGTCCTTTCCCACAGAAGAAGCTTCTTGCTCTGGAAGCGTGCTGGAACGACCATTTGGAACGGCCATAAGAATCTCCTGAGTTGATAGAGGTGATGAACAAAACAGGACGGGAAAGGGCAGCAAGCTAGATCCAGTGGAGCGCTGCGGAAGAGGCATACCGTTGGCAAGGCTAAAGGTCGGCCTCCCCCAGTTCAAATGGGCCCAAATCTAAAGATATTCTAAACCAACTCTTCACTTCAGCCACTCCCTGGCAAAACCCAAAACGGACGGTACACTAAAGCTGGAGTGAGCTAGCAAGGTCTATGGCAGGGATCCCCTATTCCTATTGGCGCTGGGCAAGGTGGCCGGCACCGGCTCTGTGGGCGTTGCTGCTTTGGTTTGCTCCTGCAGCTCGAGCTTCTACCCTGGACGCGCCCCCATTTGACCTGAATGTTGTCCGCTCCCGTTCTCTGCCGTGGAGACATCCTCTTCTTGTTCCCGAGCAGAAGGATCCCATCCCATCCGCTCGCGTTGGCGAGACGGAGTCCTGGGCTGAAGTCGAGGTGACAGAGCCTCCTTTCCTAGAGTTCACCCTTGAAGAAAGCAACGCAGCTGTTGCCCTATTCGGCTGTGATTGCCCGGCCCACCTCAACCAGTTGCGGAGACTACGCGGTCTGCCTTTGCTGTGAAGCACAGCTCCACCAGTAGCCATCCCCGACCAAGAAACACAGGAAGTCATCAAGGCCAAAGATTGGGAGCGAGAGCCATTTCAGCCGGCCTTGGGCAGAAGGGATCCCTCTGTGCCGAGTTAGGGCAGGACAGGGAGTAGCGGCAGGATCTCAATCTCGGTGCGTTGGGTTTGTTCGGGGGATCCGGAGGGCCAAATGGAGCCGCCGGAGCCGTGGAGTGGAACGGTCTGACCGGCTGGGCTGACCATGCCGTGCTGAATGATGAGCTGGTTGAGGCGGGCAATGCGCTCCGAGACGGGGGGATGGGTGCGCAGGAACTCTGGCACAGATCCGCGGGATTGCAACTTGGCCAAAAATTGCGGCATGCCCTGCGGGTCAAACCCGGCGCGATAGGCTGCCCCCAGACCTTTTTCATCGGCGATAAACTCGTTTTCACGGCTCTGCGGGCGCCGTACTCCCAATTCCAGGGCCAGAGCGGCCAGGGTACTGTCGTTGAGCCCCAACAATTGAGCCCCAAACTGGGCAGTGGCAGCCTGCTGCAGTTGTTGCAGGCCGTGGCGTTCGCCGATGTGGGCCACCTCGTGGGCCAGCACGGCGGCAATCTGGTCGTCGTTGTCGGCGGCTGCAAGGGCACCGGTGGTGATGTAGACAAAGCCTCCCAGTGTGGCAAAGGCGTTGATGTCGGGATCTTCCACCACTTGAAAGGTGTAGGGCAGATGGGGCCGTTCGCTGTGGGCGGCCACCCGTTGGCCAATGCGGTTCACCCGCTCGACCCAGTAGGGATCCGAACTGAGGCGAAGTTGTCCCCGCGCTTTCAGTTGTCGATCGATCTGGCGGCCTAAGCTCACCTCTTGGGCATCGTTCAACTGGCTCACCTGCAGCCACTGAAGGCCATGAATCAGCAAACGGCCCAGATCTTGGGCATGGGCAGGGGATCCCATCCCAGATGCCGCAAGAATGCTGAGTAGGGCAATGGCGACCGGTCTCACCGCGCGAGAACTCCACCCCTTGGAGAGGAGAGGATCCTGTCCTGCTGGCGCGAGCAGCCTGAGGGTGTGGCGAGGTTTCAACATCAGGAATTGGCTCCATCAAGTACCCTCAAGTTAGCGATCCCGAAGCAAGATTGTCCTGCCACCCAAGCGAAACCGCTTTGCTATCAAGGGCAACCGCCGAGAGAGTTTCCCCTGGCTTGGGGGAATGGAATAGGATAGGGCTCTATATTCAGGCAGACGTTTAAGGGCGGTCATGACGGGATCCCCTACATGGAACCCTGAAATCTCCCCATCTCCAGACTCCTGGGCCACGGGCAGCGTTTACTTTCGGTCGGATGCACAAGGGATTCATCTGCACTTGCCCAGCACCTTACCTTGGGAAGAGCTTTGGGAAAACCTGGTTTGGCAGTTGCGCAGCCGCAAACCCTACTGGGCCGGGGTCGCTCCCCTCACCCTCTGGAGCCAGCAGCGAGAGCTGGACATGCCCACCCTACAACTTCTTGCTGCCCTATTGTCTCAGCATGGACTGCAACTGTGGCGCGTTCAAACTCGATCCCGCTCGACAGCGATTGCAGCAGCGACGTTGGGGTATTCTGTGGAGCAATCTTCCCTTTTGGGGGCAGTTCCCCCTGCTCCCCCAGACACCACACCTCTGTACCTACGTTCGACAGTGCGCTCTGGCATGTCCGTGCGTCACAGAGGATCCGTATTCCTGTTGGGGGATCTCAACCCCGGCGGCGAGATCGTTGCCGGAGGAGATGTTTGGGTTTGGGGACGCTTGCGGGGCCTGGTTCACGCGGGGGCCGACGGCGACAAGGGAGCTGTAATTTTGGCTTTGCAGTTGGAGCCCACTCAGTTGCGCATTGCCGATCAAGTGGCCCGTCCGCCAGAAGGCGGATCCCTGCCCAACACCCCTGAAGTGGTTTACCTACAGGAAGATGTCATCTGCATCGCCAGCCTTCAAGATTTTCTGCGGAGAGGAGTATGAGCCGAGTCATCGTCATGACCTCTGGTAAAGGTGGAGTCGGCAAAACCACCGTGACGGCCAACCTGGGCACTGCCTTGGCGCGCTTGGGTCGCTCGGTGGTGGTGGTGGATGCAGACTTTGGCCTGCGCAACCTGGACTTGCTGCTGGGGCTGGAGAATCGGGTGGTGTACACGGCCCTAGAGGTGATTGCCGGGGAGTGCCGCCTCGAGCAGGCTTTGGTGAAAGACAAGCGCACCCCCCATCTCTCGCTGTTGCCGGCAGCCCAAACCCGCAACAAAACGGCGGTGAATCCGGATCAGATGCGCCAGTTGATCGAGAAGCTGGCCAGCAGCCATGACTACGTGCTGATCGATTGTCCGGCAGGGATCGAACAAGGGTTTCGCAATGCCATTGCCGGGGCCAACGAGGCCATCATCATCACCACCCCAGAAGTGGCAGCGGTGCGGGATGCAGATCGCGTGGTGGGCTTGTTGGAAGCCGCCCAGATTTCATCGACTCAGCTCATTGTCAACCGCCTGCGCCCGGACATGGTGGCAGCCGGCCAGATGATGTCGGTGGAAGATGTGGTGGAGGTGCTGGCCATCCCGTTGGTGGGTATTATTCCAGAAGACCGCGAGGTGATCGTCTCCACCAACAAAGGGGAGCCCCTGGTTCTCTCCGCCAATCCAACTCTGGCTGCTCAGGCCATCCAGCGCATTGCCCGACGGCTAGAAGGGGAAGCGGTGGAGTTTCCCAAGCTGGCCAGCTTGAGCGAGTCTTTTTGGGAGCGGGCCAAACGGTTTTTAAACCAAAAGGTGCTCTGACAACTGTTTTGTCGTTTTTCCCCACTTTATCCAGATTGGAATGGCAATTTTGACCTGTTCACAACTTTCACAACTGAGTAACAAGGCCGGCAAAACCTATGCTCCTCGATTTTTTGGATCAGCTTTTTTCTCGGCACTCCGGCAACAGCCGCCATCAAGCCAAGCAACGGTTAAAGCTGATCTTGGCCCATGACCGCGCTGATCTCACCCCAGCGGCACTGGAATCGATGCGCCTAGAGATTTTGGGGGTGGTGTCGCGCTATGTGGAGCTAGATTCAGAGGGGATGCAGTTTCATTTGGCTACGGAAGGGGGAACGACTGCTCTCATTGCCAATCTGCCCATCCGTCGCGTTAAGCCCTTAGAGACGGGTCTCAGCCACCCGGAAGGCGAGAAAGCCTAGAAGGGGAGATTTTTGGCAGCATGTTAATTGGCCTTCATTCCAACAGGGCTCCCAATGCCAGAGTGGTCGTCAAGCTCGCTCTGTGATAGGTTGAGGTAAGTCGTGTGTACTGTAGCGAGAAGCAGGCTGAGTGTAGCTTTTGCAACTTCATGGGGCCGACACACATGAGTTAGCTCTGCGTGTTTGGGCTCATGAACTGCTGACGTGATGGGTAGAGCCCCCTTGACGATTGGAGACTTTTCAGCAGTTTGTATTGGCGTTAGCGTTGCGGAGCAACAACGACGTTAACGATGGCAGCGACGAGATTGTTAGCGTTCAGTAGCTGGAAAGGTAAGGGCTCCGTCCCGCTATTGCGTTCGGTTAAGCCTCAATATGCAAGATTCATTTGAGCTGACGATCCTGTTTACGCTAGCCCTGGTGGCCGGGATCGCTGCTCAGGTGCTGGCTAATGTTGTCAGAGTGCCCAGCATTGTTTTCCTGCTGCTGTTTGGCCTGTTGCTGGGGCCAGATGGTTTGGGCTGGGTTCATCCCCAAGTCATGGGATCCGGGCTGGAAGCGCTGGTGTCGTTGGCGGTGGCCCTGATCTTGTTTGAGGGGGGGCTGAACCTGCGGCTGCAACGCCTCAATCCGGTATCGGATAGCCTGCGCAACTTGGTTTTGTTGGGATCCCTGCTGACCCTAGTGGGGGGAGCGGCAGCAGCTCACTATCTGGGGGAGTTTCCCTGGCGGCTGGCCTTTTTATTTGGATCCCTGGTGGTGGTAACAGGGCCGACGGTGATCAACCCCATCTTGAAGCGGGTACGGGTCGATCCGGCAGTCAGCACGCTCCTGGAGGGAGAAGGGGTGCTGATCGATCCCATCGGGGCCATTCTGGCAGTGGTGGTGCTGCAGGTGGTGCTCTCCGGCCATCCCAGTTTTCTCATGGCCTTGGAACAGTTGTCCAGCCGTCTGGCCATCGGGTCGGCGGTGGGAGCGCTGGGGGGCTGGCTGATGGGATCCTTCCTGCTCTGGTCGCGGCAGTTTTTAACCGAGGAGTTGCGCAACTCGGTGGTGCTGGCAGGGGCGCTGGGGGTGTTTGCCTTGGCCCAGTCGCTGCGATCGGAGGCGGGGCTGATGGCAGTGGTGATGGCGGGCCTGGTGGTGCGGCAGAAGGCGGCCATTGCCGAGCGGGGTGTGCGGCAGTTTCACGGCCAGTTGGTGGTGTTGGCCATCTCGGTGATCTTTATTTTGCTTACCGCCACGCTCTCCCTCAAGGCGGTGTTTGCCCTGGGCTGGGGATCCCTGGCCACAGTGCTGTGCTTGATGCTGGTCATCCGCCCCTTGAGCGTGTGGCTGTGTACCTGGCGCAGCGACCTGAATTGGCGGCAGAAGCTGTTTGTGGCTTGGCTGGCTCCTCGGGGCATTGTGGCGGCTTCGGTGGCGTCCTTGTTTGCCATTTTGCTGACAGAACGCGGCATTACCGGGGGAGATGCCCTCAAGGCGCTGGTGTTTTTGACGATCTCGGTGACGGTGACGGTACAGGGGCTGACCGCGGCTTGGGTGGCCCGTTGGCTGGGTCTGGATCAGGGCAGTTCCACCATAATCATCGGCGATCATCCCCTCACCAACCAATTGGCCCAGTTGATGCGCTCGCTGAACCAGACAGTCGAGGTGATCCCACTGCTTTCTGGGGCTTCCAAAAATGGGTATGGCAGCTACGAAGCTTCCCATTCAGCGGACGCCAAAGACTCCGTTTCGCAGAAGCGTCGTGCCGCCATCGCGTCAGGGATGCGGAGCAACAGTGGTGCAGAGCAACATGGCAATGGCACCCACAAACCTGACCCGAAGCCAGAGGCTGCCCCCGGATCCCTGCAGGAGGCCGTGCTGAACGAGTCTGCTCTGTTGAAGGCTGATATCGACCATGCGGAAACCCTGTTGATCCTCACTCTGGATCCGCAGGTGAACTGGGCCATTGCCGAGTTGATGGTTAAGCTCTCGGTTTCTGCCACCATCTGGACGGTGTTGCTGCCGGATATGCCTATCTCAGAAGGGATCCGCACCTTGCAGCCTTCCTTCTCCCAACTGCAGCGCTGGGCCGGCTATCTGGAGGCCAATCGGGCCGAGCTGCGCTCGATCACCCTACCCACGTTGGCGGACTTGGGCCTACCCCTCCCCTTCTCGGCTTCGGCCCTGCCAGAGGCAAGCAACAAGGCTGTTCGCGACAGCAGGACGGAGTCCTTTGTCTTAGCAGCTCAAGAGTCGCTCCCGACAGCGCTGCCCAATCCCTTCCTGGCCCAGATGGGACTGGAGGATCCCACCCTTGAACGGCTGCGGGATCAGTTTGCCTATCGAATCAAAGCCGATCTATGCCTGCCCTTGTTGTTGGTGCGCCCGCAGCGGCTGAGGAGCGGCTCATCTCGACCGGGTCGGCTCTTCTACCTGCCTGAGCCAGACATTTGGCGACGCGGGGATCGCATCTACTACCTGGAGCGCGTTTCCAGCCCTGTGGATGCTGGTGTTCTCTCCGCCAAAGAGCCTGATTCCCAAGAATGGGATCCGTCCGCAGCCGTTCACACTCGCGTTCGCGACAGTGGTGCGGAGCACAACAGTGGGATAGAGTCTTTGTTGCCGCCCCAGTATGTTGAGGGCGTCAAGCTCCACTTTGATCTCTAACCAGCCAGCGGCCACTGGGGATGAGCGAGCACCCTTGCACCTGCTCAGGCCGACCCAGATAAACCCAAGCAAAGGTGCCGCTATCCAGTTGCACCCACTGCCGTTCGTACACCCGCGGGTGGTCTTCCAGTTCGTCCAATCGGGGCAATAGACTCAAGGGGATGCGGTAGCACTCGCCGTAGAGCCGGTTTCGGCCACGAACTGCCATCGGGTAGGGGCCGAGACTGTAAAGATCAATGTGGTTGAGGCTGTCTGTCCCCAAAAATTCTGCCCCCTGCAGCAAGCTGTGGTATTGGCCGCCCCGCAGCAGGGATCCGTAGACAAAAACCACTGTGGTCGGTTGCATAGCGTTGCGGAGTAATACAGCTGCTTCACAGTGCCTTGAAAATTAGGGAGATTGCGTCCATTTTTGGCCAATGCGCGGCTCCGACCCGGCCAGTAGGCGCTCGATGTTGCGCCGATGAGCACCGATCACATACACCCCGCCCGCCAACGCAAACAACAAATAGGGCAAAGGTTGAGCTGTTGCCCACATCACCACCGGAGCCGCCACTGCCGCCAGCAGGGAGCTGAAGGAAACGATGCGGGTGAGGGCGAGCCCCAGCAGCCAGACGCCGAAAGTTGTCAGGGCTACTGGCCAAGCCATAGCCAACAAGATCCCCAGGCTGGTGGCCACCGATTTGCCCCCCCTGAAGCCCAGCCAGCAGGAACGGCTATGGCCGATCACTGCGAACAATGCCGCCAAAACCACCCACCACGCGGATCCCAAGGCCGATCCCAGGGCAACTGCTGCTGCCCCCTTGGCAGCATCCACCAGCAACACCAGCAGGGCGGGCCCCTTGCCCAACGTCCGCAACACATTGGTTGCTCCGGTAGAGCCGGATCCCTGTTGGCGAATATCGATGCCTCCCCACCAACGACCTACCCAGTAGCCGGTCGGGATGGATCCCAGGAGATAGCCCCCCAGCGCAGCGAGAAGAGCGGTAAGGAATGCAGGCATGGCAGGATCTTGAGCGCTCCTCCCTCACTTTGCCACAGGGTCTGGGCTGCAACTGGGATCTTGCCCCGTCCGGGAGCTTTTGGCTGCTCGCGGCCTCGTCTGCAACACCGTTACGTTCGCGCCAGCGGTGCGGAGCACTTTCCCCCTGCCGTGGGCCCCGAAGAGGCGGGACAGAGTTCTCTCCACCCAATATCGAGAGTCGCTAAATATCGAGAGTCGCTAAATATCGAGAGCCGCCAGATCCAAATGGGCACTGTGGGCCTCAATAAACTCCCGTCGGGGGCCAACGGCATCTCCCATCAAGATGGTGAAAATGCGATCCGCCTCCACCGCATCTTCGATGGTGATTTGTTTGAGGGTGCGCGTTGCCGGGTTCATGGTGGTCTCCCAAAGTTGTTCAGGCATCATTTCCCCCAGACCCTTGAACCGTTGGATGGTGTACTTGGCGTTGGCAGGCAGCCCCCGCAGGATTTGGTCTTTCTCGGCGTCGCTGTAGCAGTAGCGAACATTGTTGCGACCCCACTCGATTTTGTAGAGCGGCGGACAGGCGATATAGACATAGCCCTGTTCCAGAAGCGCCTTTTGATAGCGGTAGAAAAAGGTCAGCAACAGGGTGCGAATGTGGCTGCCGTCCACGTCAGCATCGGTCATGAGGATGATGCGGTGGTAGCGCAGTTGGCTAGGATCAAATTCATCCCCTTTCACCCCCAAACCCAGCGCTGTGATCATGGCCTGAATTTCGGCGTTTTTGTAGATCTTGGCGGGATCTGCCTTTTCAATGTTGAGAATCTTGCCGCGCAGGGGCAACACCGCCTGAAACTGCCGATCCCGACCCTGTTTGGCGCTGCCGCCTGCAGAGTCGCCTTCCACCAAATACACCTCAGATTCCGCCGGGTCGCGGCAACTGCAATCGGCCAACTTCCCCGGCAGCGTGGAAGATTCCAGGGCAGATTTGCGCCGCACCAATTCTCTGGCCCGCCGGGCTGCCTCGGCAGCATTGAAGGACTGGATGGCCTTATCGACGATCCCCCTGGCCACGTTGGGGTTGAATTCCAAGTACTCCGTGAGCGCCTCGGAGACGAGGGTTTGCACAATGCCCCGCACCTCGGTGTTGCCCAACTTGGTTTTGGTTTGCCCCTCAAACTCGGGGTTGGGCACCTTGACCGAGACGATGGCCGTCAACCCCTCGCGCACATTTTCTCCGGCCAGGTTGCTGTCGGAGTCTTTCAGCTTGTTGAGCTTGCGGGCTTGACTGTTGATGGTGAGGGTAAGAGAGGTTTTCAAGCCCTCCAGGTGGGTACCCCCTTCGTTGGTGCGGATGTTGTTGGCAAAGCCGATCAAATTGTCGGTGTACACATCCGAGCACCACTGCAGCGCCACTTCCACCTCCACACCATCCCGCTCCCCTTGGATGTAGATGATGTCGGAGTGGATGGGCGTTTTTTCGTGGTTGATAAAGGCTACATATTCCCTGATGCCGCCTGCATATTGATAGGTTTCGCAGTGGGGCGGATCCCGCCGCAGATCGCTAAAGGTAATTTTCAAGCCGGCATTGAGGTAGGCCAATTCGCGAAAGCGGGCCGCCAGCAGGGCATAGTCGAACTCTCGCTCGGGAAAGATCAGCCCATCCGGCTTGAAGCGCACCTCTGTACCCCGTCGATTGGATCCCTTGGGCTGGGGTTCGGATTTCAGGGATCCCACCACCGCCCCGCGCTCGAACCGTTGAAAGTAAACCTTGCCCTCTCGCCAAACCGTCACCTCCACCCATTCGGAGAGGGCATTCACCACCGATACGCCCACGCCGTGCAGCCCGCCGGAGACCTTGTAGCCGCCACCGCCAAACTTGCCCCCCGCATGCAACACCGTCAGCACCGTAACCAGGGCCGACTGACCGGTTTTGGGGTGGATGTCCACCGGAATGCCACGGCCATTGTCCAAGACGGCTACCGAGCCGTCGGGATGCAGGCTGATCTGAATATCGTCGCAATAGCCGGCCAGGGCCTCATCAACGGAGTTGTCCACCACCTCGTACACCAAATGGTGCAACCCCTTCGGCCCGGTGGAGCCAATATACATGCCAGGCCGCTTGCGCACAGCCTCCAAGCCTTCCAAAACTTGGATCTGCTCTGCACCGTAGTTTTCCGTCATTCCCAACTCCAATTCCGAAGAAGGCTCCCGGCCAAGATCAACAGAAACCCAGAAAAATTGACCTTAAAGGCCTAGGATGAGCTTAGCATCAAAAAACTGCCCCTATAATAGCACAAAAGGCTAGAACGGCCACACAGGCGCTTCTGAGGGCCAAGTTCAGGATGGGATGCAGGTACGGAAGTCAGGCCGTCTTGTCGAACTCTAACCCAGAAAGCTCTCCACCAGCCCAGGCGGCGGCTGCACGTGCAGTGCGCCTTTTTCCAAATCCACGACGGGCACCAGGGCTTTCACAAAGGGGATCAACACCTGCCGGTGATCAGGGGTTGTTATCTCCAGCACATCCTGGCCGGCTGCCAAAATCCCCGAAACATGTCCCAGCAGCTCCCCCTGGCGATAGACGGTCAAGCCGATGAGATCGCGGTAGTGGTACTCTTCCGGCTGCAGGGGCAAGCGGTGGGAAGCCGGCACCAGCAGCCTAGCTCCTACCCAAGTCTCAGCCGCCGTTCGATCGGGGATCCCTTCCAGTCGCACCAAATAAAGACCCTTAGCCGGGAAAAACTGCCCCTCGATCAAGGGGTGCAGCAGGGGCTCGGGATCCGTATCCCGCTGCAGCCAGCGCGGTCCGGGCTCTGTGAGGCGTTCTGGGAAATCCGACCAGCACCTAACCCGCAGCCAGCCCCGCAAGCCGTGGGCCGCCACCACCTGTCCCACCAGCAGCCAAGCCGGATCCTGGGCCATCATGGTCAGTCAACTCAGTCGAGCCGGGGAAAGTCCACTTCGGTTGGGAAAGCGGTCGGGGTGCGCAGCTTCTGAGAGGTCACTGTGCGAGAACCTTCCCCACCCTTAGCCACGTCCACCATGGAGAGCAGCCCTTGCAGGGTGCCAGGGATCGAATTGGGATCCATGAAGATCACCTTCGCGCTGGGACTGCTGCCCACCTTGAGGCCCATGTCAATATAATTTTGCGCCATCAGGTATTGCAGCGCATTGGCTGCCTCTGGGTTCTCCTGCAGCGTGGCGGCAATGGTTTTGATGGCTTCAGCCGTGCCTTCAGCCAGCAGCAGCCGCTCTCGCTTCTCCGCTTCTGCTCGCAATAGCTGTGCCTTGGCGGCCCCCGCAGCCTGGTTGATGCTGGCCTGCTGCTCCCCTTCTGATTTCAGAATAGCGGCCCGCTTTTCCCGCTCGGCAGCCATTTGTTTTTCCATCGAGTCTTGCACGGTTTTGGAGGGTTGAATGTCCCTGACTTCCACGCGGGTGATCTTGATCCCCCAGGGATCTGTGGCCTCGTCCAGCTCTGTCAAAAGGCGAGCGTTGATCTCGGCGCGGGAGGAAAAGGTTTGATCCAAATCCATACGGCCAATTTCTGCCCGCAGAGCCGTCAGCACCAGGTTAATCAAAGCCCGCTGCACGTCCTCGACCGCATAGCGGGCCTTGATCATGTCGGTGATGCGCCAGTAGACCACCGCATCGGCCATCAAAGAGACGTTGTCGCTGGTGATGCACTGCTGAGGAGGCACATCCAACACCTTCTCGCGGATGGTTTCCCGGAACACAATCCTATCGATGGGGGGAAGAATAAAGTGCAATCCTGGGGTCAACTTGCGGTGAAACCTGCCTAAACGCTCTACCAGTGCCTCATATCCCTGGCTGATGATTTTGACCGAGTTGAACAGGTAGCCGATAAAGATCAGGGCAATGGCCGCTAAGATACCTGGCATAGGGCTTTCCTCCTGATGGGGAGTTCAGTCCCCATTCTAGACGGTTGCTAGACGGTTGTTGGGACTGCTCCCTTCACTTGGATCACGCCTCAACAGAAATGTGGTGGACTCAGCAGGATAAGCAGTCCTCGGAACATATAGAGTTTCTTAAGATTTTTCAGGCCGCAGCCAACGACCTGAGATCACCCGGCAAAAAGCTCGTGAGGGGATCCCGTCTATGAAACTGAGCAGCAGGAATCTAGAGGTTGGTTTGGGCAAAATCTATGACGTGATTGTGGCCGGAGGAGGAGCAGGGGGACTATCGGCGGCAATCTATCTGGCCCGTTACGGACTGAGTTGCCTGGTGGTGGAGAAGGGCAGAGGCCGATCTTTTTGGATGCAGGATTTGCGCAATTATCTGGGATTGCCTCCGACCACTCCCGGACGAGAGCTGTTGCGACAGGGAACAGAGCATGCCCTCAGCTTGGGGGTAGATTACCTGCGCGGTTTTGTGGAAGATGCCACCGATGAGGGAGACCTTTTTGCAGTCAAGGTCAAGGTGGGAAAAATGAACAGCCTCTACCCCGTTTTTCGGAGCAAATATTTGATCGCGGCAACCGGCATTATGGATTACTTGCCCCAGTTGTCGGATATGCAGAATGTTTACGACTACGCGGGCTATTCACTGCATGTCTGTATGATCTGCGATGGCTACGAAATGCGGGATCAGAAGGCGGTGTTGATCGTCAATTCAGAAGATCGGATCAATACAGCTTTTGTCCTCAACTGGTTTACACCCTATATCTCGGTGTTGACCCACGGCCTCTGCTCGGTCGGCCCCGACATGCGCAAAAAACTAGCGGATCATGGCTACCCACTCTACGAAACTCCCATTCGTCGTTTTTGGGGAGAAAACCATCAATTGCAGGGTGTGGAGCTGGAAGATGGCACCTACATCGAAGCGACCACCGGCTTGGTGGCGATGGGAGCCAAATACCACAATGCTTATTTGAAAGGGATCCCCGGCTTGAAATGGCAAGGGGAAAACCTGCTAACCGACGAGTGGTGTCGCACTGCTCATCCGCGGCTGTTTGCACTGGGCGATTTGAAGCAGGGCCTGAACCAAGTGTCGATTGCGGTTGCCGATGGCACCCTAGCTGCCACAGCCATTTGGCGGGACATCCGACGGGCCTCACCTGCACGTAAATGGGAAGAGCGCCTGCTCTCGCCACCTGGGATCCCAGGGCCTTCCGGATCCTCACTAAATTGATGGGCTCTATCGAGCTTGGGTGGCTTCTGTCCTATGATTGGTTGCGAAGGATTAAGCCATTCCATGCACTCTCTGAAAGCGTTGAAAGCGTTGATATTTTGCCTAGCCTTCCTACTGGTTGGACTGATCTACTACTGCACGGTAGAGGCCCAGCCTCTTTTTGAGCTGAACCTGACGGCCACCTCGGAATACAACCTCATTCTCCCCATTGAAAGCATTCGGGTGGTGCGCGGCGCCAATCCCCAAGATTTGCTCATTTATCTATCAGCTCCTTCGGCAGCCTGGATCCATCAAGAAGAGGTGAACGGGCATTATGTGATCGACATCCCCTACGGAGTCATTACCCATACAACAACCGTCGAGGTCGCTTCGGATCTGCCCTATCGGCTGAGCTGGGGCAACCAAAATGAGCAGACGGGGCGTTTACTGATTACCCCTGCTCCCGCTCATGTGCAGGTGTTTCTGCAGCATGGCTGGATCCCGGATCCCGACTTTCTCGATCCGGCAGAAAATACTCAACCTTTGCAACTGCCTTTAGAAGAAGTGCTGGGGCCTTTACTGGAAGTGCCACCTCGTTCTGCCTTTCTGACCATTGATGATGGCCCCTGGCCTCAGTCTACCCCCCGACTTTTACAGGTTTTGGATGATCTTCAGATCCCGGCCACTTTCTTTGTTATCGGCACCCACGTTTCCCGATTTCCAGAATTGGCTCAATCGATTCAGGCCCATCACCACACCCTAGCCAATCATACTTTTACCCACGATTATCAACGTCTCTACGGAAGCAATGAGCTGTTTTATGCTGAGGTGGATCAGACAACCCAACTGCTCAAAGCGTTGAACTTGGATCCCCAACTGGTTGTTCGCCCACCGGGAGGTTTTCGCCTAGATTCTGCTTTGCGTCGCTCTCTGGAGCAGGCAGGATATCGAGTTCTTTACTGGAACATGAGCCCGGAAGATGCTTACGCGGGCCAAAGCGCAGCCCAACTTTTGGAGCGTGTTCGAGCTCAGTTGCCGGCGATCCAGGCTTCCGATCAGCCCCTGGTTTTGCTGCTCCACGATCGCTGGCCCCACACCGCAGAGGCCCTGCCGGATATCGTCGCTGCCATTCAAGAGGCGGGCTATCGCTTTTTGCCTTGGCCGGCCTTCAGGGATCCCGTTTGAAGGGCTGGCAACAGGTTTTCTGGCTTGAGGACTCCGACCCGCCTTTGCCGGCTGGGGATGTTCAAAGAAGGGCTGCATCTCGCTCAGCTCAGCAGCGTTGCCCAGAGATAACGGAGGCCTGTGCCTTGACAAGCTTTTCCCCAAGTAGCACATTGAAAGTTTACAGGACTTGGCTGCGGGCCGAGGAAGATGAGCGAGAGGACATTATTCGATAAGGTGTGGGATGCCCATACGGTGCGGATTTTGCCCTCTGGGCAGACGCAGTTGTTCATCGGCCTGCACCTAATTCACGAGGTGACCAGTCCGCAGGCTTTTGCCATGCTGCGGGAGCGTCATCTGCCGGTTCTGTTTCCCGAGCGGACGGTGGCCACCGTGGATCACATCATTCCCACCGACAACCGGGCACGGCCTTTTGCGGATCCCTTGGCAGAGGAGATGATCCAGGAATTGGAGCGCAATTGCCGGCAATACGGCATCCGCTTCTACAACAGCGGCTCCGGTCGGCAGGGGATCGTGCATGTGATTGCCCCGGAGCAAGGGTTAACTCTGCCGGGGATGACCATCGCCTGTGGGGACAGCCACACCTCTACCCACGGGGCCTTTGGGGCCATTGCTTTTGGGATCGGCACCAGCCAGGTGCGAGACGTATTGGCCACCCAAACTTTGGCTTTGTCCAAGCTCAAGGTGCGCCGCATTGAGATCCAGGGCAAGCTGGGGCCGGGAGTTTACGCTAAGGATGTAATTCTGCACATCATCCGCAAGCTGGGGGTCAAAGGCGGGGTGGGCTACGCCTACGAGTATGGGGGCAGCGCCATTGAAGCCATGAGCATGGAAGAGCGCATGACCCTCTGCAACATGTCCATCGAGGGAGGGGCCCGCTGCGGCTACGTCAACCCCGATGGGGTGACCTTTGAGTATTTGCGGGGGCGAGAGTTTGCCCCCCAGGGATCGGATTGGGAAGAGGCGGTAGCCTGGTGGAGAAGCCTGGCCAGCGATGGCGATGCCCGCTACGACGATGTGGTGGTCTTCCAGGCCGCAGATATTGCGCCGACGGTTACTTGGGGGATCACCCCCGGCCAAGGGATTGGGGTGGATGAGCGGATCCCTGCCCCAGAAGATCTGCCGGAAAGCGAGCGGGAACTGGCCAAAGAGGCCTATGCCTACATGGACTTGCAGCCAGGGGATCCCATCGTGGGGACACCGGTGGATGTCTGTTTTATCGGCAGTTGCACCAATGGCCGCTTGAGCGACCTGCGGGAGGCAGCCAAGATTGCCAAGGGGCGGCGGGTGGCCCCAGGGGTGAAGGCGTTTGTGGTGCCCGGCTCAGAACGGGTAAAGCAGGAAGCAGAACAGGAGGGCTTGCGGGAGATCTTCGAGGCGGCGGGGTTTGAGTGGCGGGATCCCGGTTGCTCCATGTGTTTGGCGATGAACCCGGATCGGCTGGTGGGGCGCCAGATCAGCGCCTCTTCTTCCAACCGCAACTTCAAGGGCCGCCAGGGATCCCCCAGCGGGCGTACTCTGCTCATGAGCCCGGCTATGGTGGCCGCAGCGGCAGTCAGCGGCAAGGTGGTGGATGTGCGGACGCTGCTCTAAGCAACTGTCCCCTAGGTATAGCGGGGACTGGATTTGAACCAGTGACCTTCGGGTTATGAGCCCGACGAGCTACCAGGCTGCTCTACCCCGCGGCGCTTTTCTAGCCTAGCTTGTCCTCCGGCTAACCGGCAAGCCTACACCTTGAGTTTCGCCGGGCATTCTCTTCGGGGATCCCCGTCGCACCTGGATGAGCTGGGCGGTGATGCTGATGGCAATCTCGGCGGGGGTTTCGGCGTGGATCTCCAGGCCAATGGGGGCAAAGAGCCGACTGAAGGCGGTCTCCGGGATCCCTTCCTGGGCCAGGGTTCGCAGTACGGTTTGTACCCGCTTGCGGCTGCCGATCATCCCCAGGTAGTGGGGGGTCAGGCCGGAGTGGTAGATGGCCCGCAGGATTTGGCAATCGAGGCTGTAGCTGCGGGTCACAAGAGCGATGTAGAGCTGCGGGATCCTGTGCAGATGGGGGATAAGTTGGGCAAAGGGTTCTGAGCACAGCCGCTCGGCAACGGGAAAGCGCTGAGGGGTTACCCAGTCTGGGCGATCGTCCTGAACCCAAATGCGAAAGCCGGCCAAATGGGCGATCTGGGCCAGGGACAGGCCGCAGTGGCCCGCTCCGACGATCAGCAGGGTGGGGGAAGGGAGGAGGGGCTCGACCCAGGATCCCGCGAGGAGCTGTGGGCGGGATGGCAGGGGGGCAAAGTGCTCCGCACCGCTGTCGCTAAGGCTGAGGTAGGGGAACCCCTGAGGATGGAGGGGAGTGATCAGCCAAGCCCTTGGCCCTTGGGTCAGAGCCTGGAGGATCTGGGCCGCCAATGTTTGGGCAGGGGATCCCTGCCATCGCTGTAGCCAAATGTGCATCCGTCCCCCGCAAACGCCCAAGGGAGGGCTGTTGAGGTCAAGGGAAACTTGCATCCCAGCCGGCGAGGACTCCCCATCGCCATCGCCAACGGGAACGGCAGCCTGCAAAAGGGTTTGCGCTCGGGCAATGACTTCCGCTTCGGCAGCCCCACCGCCAACAGTGCCCAACAGGGTGCCATCGGATCCCACGGCCAGTTTTGCCCCCGCCTGGCGAGGCACAGATCCCTGGGTGCGGATCACGGTGGCCACCACCAGCGGCCCGCGGGAGAGCATATCTGCCAACTGTCGGTAAAAGGTCTCGTCCACCTCAGCCTCGGTTATGCCTACGGCACCCTAGCGGGAACGGTCAGGGACTCAATGATCAAGAAAGCCCCTCTAGGATGGCCTGATGGAAGGCAACCCGGAAAGCCTGGAACCCGTTCTCCCGCCGACCGTGGTAGACGGCGTTGGTGAGCAGCGCCACCACCAGTTCCCGCTCTGGATCGATCCACAGGGAGGTTCCGGTGAAGCCGGTGTGGCCGAAGGCGCTGGGGCTGAACGGGGAGCTGCTGGCCAAGGGATCCGGAGAGCGCAAGGCAAACCCCAAACCCCGGCGCTCGTGACAGCGGTGGGCATCCCCTTGCTGAGGCAACTGCTCGCGGGTCATTTCCCTCACCGTTTGGGGCTGCAGCAGGGATCCCGTCAAAAAACTCTCTCCGAAAGCGGCTACTTCCTCTGCCGTGGCGAATAGTCCGGCATGGCCGGCGATCCCGCCCAGGCGGGCGGCATTTTCGTCGTGAACCTGCCCCTGTAGGCGGCGCTTTCGCCAAGGACACAGCTCGGTGGGGGCACAAGAGACAGAGACAGGGGGTGGGTCGAAAGGATCCCCCGGATAAAACTGAGTTTGGCTCAGGCCCAGAGGCCGCAAGATCCGGGCATGCAAGATCTGATCCAGAGGGGTTCCGCTCAGACGTTCCAAAGCCAGCCCCAGCAGGATCAATCCAAGATCGCTGTAGACTCTGCGGGATCCCGGCCTGTAGGCCAAAAAGGTGTGCAGGGCCATGTGCCGGGCCGATTCGGCATCGGGCTGTCGAAACAGGGGCCGCCAGGCGGGCAAACCGGCGGTGTGGGCCAGCAACTGTCGCACCGTCACCTGTTCTGTTGCAACAAGCTGGCCTAAGGATTCCGGTTCCACAGCAATCCATTTCCCCGGCTGCAGAGGATCTTCATAGGGGGCAATGGGGCGGGATCCCTGAAACTCCGGCAACAGGAGACTGACCGGTTGATCCAACAGCAACGCTCCGGCTTCCACCAGGGCCATGCAGGCGGTGGCGGTGTAGAGCTTGGTCAGCGAGGCCAGGTCAAAACGGGTGGCCGAGGTTGTTGGTTGGCGCCGGGTCTCAGGGTCGAGATAACCTGCCGCCCTTGAGTAAATACACCTTCCCTTGTGGCGGATGGCCACTTGGGCAGCGGGGAAAAGGTGCGGAATGGCAGAGTTGAGCAGCCCCTCCAGCAAGGCTGGATCCCAACCCATCTGCTTCTCCTCCTGGCTTGGGGATCCCCAGTCCAACAAACAACTTGTAACGGTGTTTACAAAAGCCTACCGCTTCCCCAGCTAGGATGCCACCACGGCAGGCTACATCATCAAGGGATCCCAGGTGCGGCTGGAGTTGTTGCAAGCTTTTTTGAACGTGGTGGAAACAGGCAGCTTTTTGGCCGCTGCTCGCCTCAGCGGTCTGACCCAATCGGCTATTAGCCGCCAGATCCAGGCCCTGGAAGAAGCAGTGGGCGCTCCGCTGTTGCATCGCAAAAGCCCGGTGGCCCTAACTGTGGCCGGGGAACGGCTTTTGCCCCATGCCCGTCGCATCTGTCAGGAATGGCAGCGGGCTCAGGAAAGCATTCGAGAATGGCTGCAGGGCCAGCAAACTGAGCTCTGCATTGCCGGGATCCATTCCCTGATCGCCCATCAACTGCCGCCGGTGCTGCAACAGTTTTGCTGGGAGTACCCAGAGGTGCAGTTGCGGGTTACCGCTCTGGGCAGCGACCGCGCCTTAAAGGTGCTCAGGGATGGGCTGGTGGATGTGGCCCTGGTGATGGAGAACCCCCTGATGACGCGGGGGGCAGAGCTGGTGGTGGAGCCACTGTACTCGGAGCCAATTCAAGTATTGATGCCCGCCACCCATCCCCTCAGCCGCTACGAGCGGATCCCCTGGAAGGTGCTGGCGGAGTATCCCCAGGCTGTGTTCAAAGATGGCTATGCCATGCGCTCCTTGGTGGGATCCCATCTGGCCCGGCAGGGGCTTCCCCTCAAAGCAGCCCTGGAACTGAACACCTTGGATGCCTTTCGGGGGGTGGTGCGACAGGGGCAGTTGATTGCCCTCCTGCCGGAGTCGGCCCTGGTGGACTGCTGCGCCGATCCGGATTTGCAGGTGCGACCCACCGAGCCCCCCCTATTGAGGCGACAGGTGGTTATGGTCACCACCAGCGATCGCTATCGGATCCCTCCCATTCGCCGGTTTTTGCAGTTGGCCGCCCAGCTTATCAGGCAGTCTGAGGTTGAGCCTGCTTCCGGTACAGATCCCCATTTCCCTCAGCCCTCTGCCGGGCTGTTGTCAGTTCTGTAGGGATTTTTTGTAGAAATTTCTGTAAGTTGTCAAATACCTGTATCGGTAGTTGCAAGTGTTCCGCCGTTATCTCCCCCTACTTGGGTAGCCCAGCGCTCCCGACCGCCGATGCCATGAGCCAAGAGTTTCGCGAGCTGTTGAAAAAAATCGGCAGCGGCACCCACACCCACCAGGATCTCAGCCGGGCAGAGGCCGCCAGCGCTGCTCGGATGCTCCTGCGGGGGGAAGCCACTCCCGCCCAGATCGGGGCTTTTTTAATTGCCCACCGCATCAAGCGCCCCACTGCCGAGGAGCTGGCCGGTATGTTGGATGCCTATGCAGAAGACGGCCCTCTTCTGCCCCAACGGGATTTGCCCCATCCCTTGATCATCTTTGGCCATCCCTACGATGGCCGCTCGCGGACTGCGCCGCTGGGGGTGCTGGTGGCTTTGCTGCTGGCGGCGGCAGGGTCAGCCGTTTTGCTGCATGGCTCTGGCTTCTGTCCCACCAAGTATGGGCTGCCTTTGGAAACGGTGTGGCGGAGCTTGGGGGTGGATTGGCGAGGGCTATCCCTGGAGCGGGTGGGGCAACTGCTGGAACAAACCGGGCTGGGATTTTTGTATTTGCCCACCTGTTTTCCCCAGGCTCAGGCCCTGATGGACTACCGGGATCAAATCGGCAAGCGCCCCCCCTTGGCCACCTTGGAGCTGGTCTGGACACCCTACCAAGGCCCCTTTCACCTGGTGGCCGGGTACGTGCATCCGCCCACCGAGGCCACGATGCTGGAGCTGTTTGCCCTGCGGGAGATCCGGCAATTTACCACCGTCAAAGGTTTGGAAGGCAGTTGCGACCTGCCGCGGGAACGGGCGGCCATTCTCAACCAGGGCGGGAAACGGCTGCTCTTGAAGGCTCGCGATTGTCACTTGGCAGGCCCGGAGATTCCCCTCTCCGGCGAGAAAGAGCTGCTCCAACAGATGCAGCAGGTGCTCAGCGGGGATCCCTGTGAACTCACCCCAGCCGCTCTCTGGAATGGGGGTAGCTATCTGTGGCTCCTCGGCCACGCCCCATCCTTGCCAGAAGGGATCCAACAGGCGGAAGACCTACTTCGCTCCGGACGGGTGATGGAGAAGCTGAAACAACTGATCCAGGTGATTGACCTCTCCTAGGACTGGCATCCCCTGTTTCGATGACTAGAGTCAAGCTCTCCAGCCCAGGGAAAAAAGCCCCCCGGCCAGCTCCAGGGGGCGAGAAGCCGAAGGTTGGATCCTTTAGGGCAACAGCTCCTCGATGGCCTCCTCCTTGGTGTTGGTGCGGCGGGAGAGGGTGCGGCGGTCGAAAGTCATGTGGATCTCCCGGTTTTGCTCGCCATCGGCAGCCACGGCGAAGATGGGGAAGTCGATGTTGCCGTCTGGGAAGGCCATGTGGAAGCGGAAGGTGCCATCGGGGTTGAGCTGGATCTTCCGCCCGCCAATGGTGACGGTGGCATCCGGCTCTGTGGCCCCATAGACAATCAGCTCGGCATCGGCCACCAGCCAGAACTTGCGAGAGCGCTGCGGCAGCACTTCGGAAGCCCCCGAGAACAGGCCCAGGCCGGATCCCGAAGCCATCCAGGGAGCAGAGGGCACCTCCGCCATGGCCATCCCCATCATGCCCACACCCGAGGGGATGATAAACGAGCTGATGGCCTGCTCGGGCACCAATTGGCGGCTGCCCATCTGGTGGCTGCCAAACAGGGATCCCGCCACCCGCATCGCCTCAAAGCCACCCACCATTTCCAGGAAGGGATCGACCGTGGCACCCTGCTGCGGCTCATCGCCTTTGTAGTCCACCACGCCCATGCCGGTGGCGCTGCGCTTGTAGGGCTCGCTGAGCTGGTAAAGGGTGCGGCCCTGCAGGGCCATATCGAAGGGCACCGTCAGGAAATGCTCTTCAAACCAGTCGGAAGGATAGACCGGCGGCACCATCACTGCAGCCGAGCGGGCCAACATCAGCCAGCGGCCATCTGCCGTCCGGTAGCCGATCTCCACAATGTAGGAACGATCGCTCACCGGAATCGGCAGGTACCACTCCCGCGCCAACTCGTCACAGGGGTACTCCTGCATGCTGTGGGCCGGCTGGTAGCTGAAATCGATATCCGTCACATCGTAGAGGCGCAGCGCCAATTGCTGACCCCCCTCGCGGCGCTTGCTCTCCTTGGCCTCGTTGGGCACATCCCAATAGGCGTAGGCCCACTGGGGATCCCGCGGCAGCAAAACAATGCGGCTTTCCCCGTAACCGCCCGGCAAATCGCCCAGCCCTTTGTCCACATCGGCCAGATCCGGCTTACCGCCAACCTCTTGGCCCACAAACTTCGTTTGGGTAACCGACTCTTGGCCGCTCGGCTCTGGCATCGTGTCAGCGGGACGACCGCTGCGAGCAGCTTGGGCTTCCCGAATGGCCTGGACAAGTTGCTCCTTGGTCATGCGGCTGTACTTGGGGATCTGATAGCGGGCAGCTTCTTCCCGCAACTGCCGGATGGTCATTTCTTCCAACGGGATCCGCTCTTGTGGCATGGTCGGGGTCTCCTGTCTTCTCTTCGACAAATCGGGCTTTGTGCAATGCTCCAGCTTCTAACCCAAAGGCCGATCCCAGCTTGCGGCTCAGTACAGCCTCGAACCCGCTGGCGTGCCGGCCTGCCTTGCGCTCTCCAGCCGCTGACAACCATCAGGTGGGGATCAACGGGGATCATCAAGAATGATGAACCCATGTTTGCGTATTTTTGCCTGTCGGTCAAGACCCTGGGGATCGCTGGGGATCAATCTCTTGTTCTCCGACCCACCTTTAGGGAGAGGCCAGGAGCCCCAGCTGCTCTCAAGCCAAGGGGAAGACTGCGCGGGATCCCCTGCCGAACCGGCCCTGCCTGGGTAGCATGGGGGAGGATGAGCGGTTGCCGAGCGGGCCGCAGGTTTTGAGGCCAAGAGGTGTGGGCATGAGGTGGTGGAAGTATAGGATTCAAGGCATACGGATCCAAGTGAGCTGGGCAGCACTGGGGATCCTGCTGGCGGGGCCGGTCTTGCCGGTGGAAGCTGTGGATGCCCAAACGCTGTTTCCTCCCCTTTACCGCTTGCAAGGGGGATCCCCTACCCTGCCCGCTTCTGAAGCAACGCCCTGGCGTCCAGTAACCCAGGATTCTGTTCCGCTCCCACAAACAGATCAAGCCGATCCAAAAGTCCAGCCGGCCCAACCTGGCCATGGAGAAGTGGCAGAAGGCCCGGTCTTCGATCTGGATCTGTTGCGGCAGTTCGGCACCAGCCCTGGCGGCAGTGGCTCTGGATCCCGGCAGGGGGAAGTGATCGGGCCGGGCAGCGGCCAGAGTGGGGTGCGCGGAGCCAGTCCTGGCTCAGGGGTGGGCACAGGCCAAGGGCCAGGGGGTGGAGCGGGTCTGGAGGCGGGATCCCAGCGGCGGGAACCGCAAGTGACAGGGTTGATTGTGGATGCACGAGGCTTGGATTTCTTGCCTAGCCAGTCAATGCGCTTGTTTGATCCCGATGGCAATCAAGTCTATACCCCCGTTACTCTTGGCCAAGACCTCAACGCGGCCTTTGTGGGCAGCGAGGGCACAGCTGCCTATGCCACCTCGGAAGAGCAGGCCCGCTCACTGGTGAACCGCATCGGGGAACGGCCTCACCGCATTCGTGCCATCCGCACCCTGGGCTACGACCTGGTGATTTCCGCCGAAGATGCTTTTAGTCTGCGCCAGATGAATGCGACAGATGGCTTTCTGGATCGCTTTGCTGTGGTGGTCATCTGGGATGGCAGCCAAGCCAGTCTCCCCTGAGGCCCAGGGATCCCAGCATGGCCATCAAAGCACAGGACAGAGGAATGCTAGCCTAGCAAAAGTGCTCTGTCTGCACCACCCGCACCACCTCCAGCGGGGTTGATATCTTCCTGGGGATCCCAGCCTTATGCAACGGTTTGCCAACCAACCTCTGCGGGAACATCCCCACCTGGCGGTGTTTTCCTCCAGCAAGGTGGGCAATTTTGTGGTTACCATCCCGCTGTTGCGGGGCCTCAAGGAAAAATACCCCGGCTGTGTGCTGGATTTTTTTGGCAGCGAGATTACCCGCGACTTTGAGCTCCACTGCCCCTACATCGACTTCAGCTTTCCTCTCTACAGCCGTCGCCCCGATTACCTCGAGGCCCTGACCGCTGCTGTGCGAGAACGGGTGGCTCAGGCCGGGCCCTACGATCTGGCCATCAATTGCGACGAGTTTAGCGAGCTCAACCTGGTGGCGGTAACGGCCCTGCGCCCCCAGTACATTGCCGGGGCCGGCTTGACTCTGGATTTTCGCCGCAAGTTGGATCCCGGCTCCGACCCGGTACAGCGCATGCTCCAGGATGACGACTGGAACGGCCTGGAGTTTCTGCAGCGCTACAAAGGGATCCTCACCAGCAACTACATCGCCGAAATCTTCTGTCGCCTGGCGTACGTGGAGACGGATTTTTTCCGCCTGGAGCTGCCCAGCCGGGATCCCGGTTTTCCGGTGCCAGAGGTCTTGGTGCACATCACCACTACCCGCCGCGCCAAGATGTGGCCTCTGGAGTACTGGCGGCAGGTGATCCAGTGGTGCCAAGGCCAGGGCCTGCAGGTGGGGCTAATCGGCAGCGCGCCGGAGCTGCAGCGATCCCTCTACCACGGCGGCAGCAGCGAAGACGAACTGCTGGCGCAAACGGGAATGGTTGACCTGCGGGGCAAAACCAGCCTCATGGAGCTGGCGGGGGCCCTGAAGCGGGCGCGGGTGTGTATCTCCGTGGATGCGGGGCCGATGCACATCGCGGCGGCAGTGGGCTGTCCCACCATTGCCCTGTTTGGCAACGATGCCGATGGGGATGGGGCCAGCCCGGTGCGACTGTGGGCTCCTCGTCTGCCCCACGTCTATCTCACCCAAACCGCCTACAAGTGCCGGGTCTGCGCAGAGAACAAGTTCAAAAACGAAACCTGCCTGGTGGAGGGTCATCCCTGTATGGCCCATCTCAAGCCGGAAACGGTCATCGGCTACTTGAAAGAGATTCTCAAGCAAACCTAGAGGTTCCACGCCCTCACCCCCAGCCCCTCTCCCAAAGAGAGAGGGGAGCTATGGAGCGACGGGGTGAGTTGTTTCATGGCTACTTGAAATGGCCATGTCTTGGGATCCCCATCTTTTTCCCCCTGGGAATCAGGGGGGCCGGTGGGCAGCAAGGAGTGCCCAGGGGCGCAGTTCGGATCCCTGGAAGTCCGTTTAAGCTGAGAGTTCAAGGCTGAAAACTTAGTGCCTAAACCATTTGGGTGTGAGCTGTGACTTTGGAGATGTGGTATCGCCACCAGCTGAGCCGCTTTGCAGAGTGGGGAAAAATAAGGCTCTGGCAAGGAGTTGCCCTGAAGCTGCTGGCCACTGCTTGCTTTGCCTGTTTAGGCGCGATCATCCGGCTCAACACTCCCGCCCTTCACCCCTTTCAGATTGTGTTTTTGCGCAACCTATTCGGGTTTCTCGCCCTGTCGCCGCTGGTGTTGCGGGCTGGGATCCAGTCTCTGCACACCGCCAAGATGGAGTTTTACCTCCTGCGCTCGGCGATCAGCACGGTGGGGATGTTGCTCTCCTTTTGGGCAGCCAGCCTGTTGCCTCTGGCAGAAGCTACGGCGCTGAGCTTTGTTCAACTTTTGTTTGCCGGCACGATGGCGGTATGGGTGTTGGGCGAGCAGATGCGCTCGTCCCGCTGGCTGGGATTGGGCCTGGGGTTTGCCGGGGCTTTGGTGATGTTGAGGCCAGGCTTCCGAGAGTTTTCTCTGGGAACAGGGCTGGCCTTGGGGGCGGCAGCACTCTTTGCCTGGGTGACCATCGTGCTCAAGATCCTCTCCCGCACCGAGTCCAGCCTCACGATTACGGCCTACATGGGCCTGCTGCAGACCCCCCTTTCCTTTCTGGCTGCCGTCTGGGTTTGGACCTGGCCTTCTCCTGAGCAGTGGCTGTGGATGGTGGCCATGGGGCTACTGGGCAGCATTGGCCAGGTGGCCCTCGCCCAGGCCTACAAGCTAGCTGAGGTGACGATGCTGCTGCCTCTGGATTTCTCCCGTCTGCTCTGGGCCAGCCTAATCGGGTTTTGGGTGTTTGCCGAGATCCCGGATGGGTGGACTTGGATGGGCGGAGCCTTGATCTTGGTGGGCGCCACCTCTGGAGCCTACGGCGAAGCCCGCCTGCCCACAATGCCGACCCAGGCCCGTACCGGCGGAGTTGGATAGCAGACAGATATCCTCTGCCAGGACTTACAGCCGAGGGAGAACAGGGCTGGAGCTGGTCAGGTCTGTGGTGGTAAGGGCCACCAACAGGGCTTCTGGACTGACGGGGAAGGGCAGGTGGTGGATGTCGGATCCTGGCTGGCAGGCCACTTGGGCAGCATGCAGCAGGTCGGCGGATCCCAAGTGACCTAGCTTGAGATCCCGCAAGTTGAGGGGCAGCCCCACCTGGCGGTAGAACTCCAGCAACTGGGTACGTGCTGCCAGCGCCAACTGGCTTCCCTGCAGGATCTCTTCTAGGCGGAGCTGGGCCAAAATGCCGAAAGCCACCTTCTCGCCGTGCAGGGTGGCCCGGTGCCCCGACAAGTGGGTTAGCCCGTTGTGGACAGCGTGGGCGGCCACGGTGCGACACTTAGCCCCACCCATGCCGCCGACGATCCCCGCCAGGCAAATGCAAGCATCCACCACCTGCTTCCAAGCGGTTCCGCCCGGCTCCCTCAAGGCCGCCGCCGATTGCTGGAGGAGCAAATCCCGCAGGACGCGGGCCTGCTGCACAGCGCCAATCACCAGGGCATCTTCTGAACTGCCGCTGCTGACGGAAGACTCGTACCACTTAGCCAAGGCATCTCCGATCCCAGCCACTAGGGTGCGCGCTGGAGCTTGCAGAATCAGCTCATAGTCCAGGATCAGGGCAGCAGGGGCGCGATCCAGGCTCACATCCTGCTGAAAAGCGCCGCTGTCGGAGTAGATATTGGATAGGGCGCTCCAGGCGGCACAGGTGGCCGCAGAGGTGGGCACGGTAACCACCGGGATCCGCAGCCGGTGGGCCACTAGCTTGGCCGTATCCAGTGCCTTGCCACCCCCCACTCCTAAGATGCCGGTTACCGATTCCGCCGTGGCCAGCGCCTGCAAACGCGCCAGCTCGGACTCGCTGCAGTCTACCCCGTAGGTAGTCCAGTGAACTTGGAGGGCGGGATCCCGGGCGAAATTGCGCTCCAGGGGGGCCTCAACTACAGCCAAGGAGCGTTCCCCCCCGATCACCAGCACGCGGGATCCCAGCACGGTGAGGGGCACAGCTTCCAGAATGCCGCTGCCGCGGTACAGCCGACCTGGGGCCAGAATGGCAAGATCCAATTGGCAAGGAGAGGCGCTCAGCATTGCAAGAATGGGCGAGAAAAAGGACTCCGTCCCGCTATCGCGAATAGCTCAGTGTTCGTAATACAGATAACGATCCTAGCCGAAAAAAGGGCTCCGCGCTGCTGACGCGAACGCAGATGGCTCACCCAAGGTCTGGCTATAGTTAAGCTGTTCATCCCCTCAACTCTGCAGCCTCTAAGGTCTCTGGCCCCCTGACACGTTCGCAGAAGTGTCGCGTAGCGACAACAGTTCTCAGCAAGGGATCCCACCATGAACCCCACAACTCAACATCAGCTCATGCTCAAAATTGTGGCCGGCTCTGCTTGGGCCGATGGGCATTTGGAACCCCAGGAATTGGCCTACTTGGGATCCCTGCTGCGCCGCTATGGTTTGGAGCACGATACCGAGCTGCGAGAACTGATCCAAGAGCCCATCCCGATGGAGCAAACCGAGCGCTGGATGGCCGATTATCTAGCCCAGGCTAGCGAAACCGAGCGTATGCAACTTTTGGGAGCAATCGGCAACCTGATGATGGCCGACAACACGGTCTCTCCAGAAGAGCACACCCTCTTGGATGACTACTACACCCTCATGGCAGGGATCCCGGCTCGTCCAGAATCTGCACCTAACCTGGTGAAGGGCGTTGGGCAATTTTTCCGGCGCGTGGCCAAGGCTGTGGGGGGCAGGTGAGCGGGAAATCTGCGCTCTGGGCTTCAAGGATCCATGCTTTTGGAGAGCTCCTTCCCTTGCTGCTCCGCACCGCTGGCGCAAGAGTGTATCAGTCTGTACAGTTGTTCCCCAATGGTCTGGATCCCACTGACAATGCGCTCCTCGGGTTGATAGCTGAAGGCCAGGCGCAGAGCATGGTCTCCTTGGCCGTCGGCAAAGCAGTGGGTGCCCGGTAGGAAGGTGACCCCCAGGGCACGGGTAGCCTGCAACAAGGTGCTGGCGCTTAGGAAAGGGGGTAGCTCACACCAAACGAAGAATCCACCCCCAGGGGCCTCCACCTTGACTTCGGGGGGAAAATGTTGAGCGATGGCCTCCAGCATCACCTGGCACTTTTCTCGGTAGCGACGGGTGAGGAGTTGAATGTGGCTCTGCAGACGGCCCTCCCCGCAATAGCGGGCCACCACCCGGCCCAAAAAGGGCCCCAGGGATCCCTCGCTGCGAAACATCTCCAAGCGGCGGATGATCTCAGGGTGACCACAGGCCCAGCCCACCCGCACCCCCGGCACCACAATCTTGGAGAAGGTGCCCACATGAAGAACCCAGCCTTCCCGATCCAGCGCAGCCAAGCTGGGCAAGGGATCCCCGGCAAAGCGCAGGTCGTAGTAGGCCTCGTCCTCCACCACCACCACACCGTACTCAGCTGCCAACTGCACCAATTTCTGCCGCCGTGGCCCAGAGAGGGTGCAGCCTTTGGGGTTTTGGAAGGTGGGAATGGTATAGACAAATCGGGGGCGGATCCCTTGGCGAGCCAGATCGCGCAGCACCTCTTCCAGGCGATCCACCACCATGCCTTCCCCATCCACCGGAATCGAGATCAGACGCGCTCCTGCCGCCGCAAAACGGCTGACAGCCCCCATGAAGGTGGGCCCTTCCACAATGACTACATCCCCCGGCTCCACGAAGACCTGAGGCAACAGGCCGAGGATCTGCCCAGAGCCATAGCCGATCAGTAGGTTTTCCGGCTGGGCCTCTACCCCTCTATCCCGCATCAACTGCAGCACCACGTTGATCAGCCCGGCAAACGTGCCGCCGTAATTGAGGGCATTGTCCCCATCCTCTGCCAACACCTCCGCCGTGGCCCGCGCCAAGTCGGCCTTGGGAAACAGGCGCGGATCCGCCAGCCCAAAGGTAAAACTGGTAACCACTGGCACCGCCCCTGGGATCTCCGCCCCGAAAGGAGAAGGGATCACAGCCTGAGCCCGTTGGGCAAAAAGGGTTTGCAACAAGGGCCGCGAAGTGCTACGCGGTGCCGATGCGGACGAGGTCTGGGTCATGGCAAGCAAGAGAAAGAATACCTTAGGCCAATGCCTGCCACGATAACAAGAAAGAACTGCCCAGGAGTAGGGATCCCAAAACCCGCCGCCAGCTCCGGTAGGGGATCTCAGCCAAGACGCCGCCGGCGCTCAGGCATAGGAAGGGGAGCACCACCAAACCCCAGCGAGCACTTTGCTGCAGGGTGTTCACTTGGGGATCCCAAAACCATGTCGCCAGCGCCCCCATCCAGAGGACATGGCCCAAACCGGCCAAGCTGAGCAGGGCTTGCTGCCGTTCTGCCCAGGGCCAGCCCAACCGCACCAAGCTCAACCCCAAGGGCAGCATCAAAGTAGCCAAAACGGCCAAGCCACCTTGGGAGCTGAGAGGATGGGGAATCACCTCAGCAGAGGTAGCCGGCAAATTAAACCGTCCCAGCCAGGAAAGCCCCATCACCAGCAGCAGCAAAAGCAGTCCTGATATTCCGAGCCGCTGACGCGAACGCAACGGTTGCCGTGGCCACTGCTGGCTCGTCCACAGCCCCGCCCAGAGCAGAGCCAAGGGCCAAACCTTATAAGACAGGGCACAAGCTAAGGCCAGACCCCACCAGCGCAAGGTGGATCCCGGCCCAACACCACAACTGCAAAGCAAAACCAGGCTGCCCAAAATCTCGCTGCCTGGCTCCAACCCTTGGGTCAACACCCAGGGGCTGAGTCCCCATAGACCGGCACTCCAGAAGTTGCCCCAGCTCCAGCACAACAGCAGAATGGCCAAGCAGGCCATAGCTGAGAAGATGTGCAGGATCCCTTCAGCCGAGATCCCGGTTCCCTGAGCCAGCCAGGGCAGTAGCCTGTCGGCAAAAGCGCTCCGCACCACTGACGCGAACGAGTGGTAGAGAGGCAGTTCCGGTTGGACAAAAGTCAGGGATCCCTCAGAACTGCTCACCGGCAAAACGCGCCACCACTGCAGAGGAGCCGGTTGCCCCCAAGAGCGGAGTCGCTGCCCCAAAAGAAGGCCCATCCCTCCCCATAGCAGCCAGTGGCCCATGAAACCAAAACCAACCAAACGCCGACGGCGATGGTTGTCCCTGTTGGAGGAGCTCAGGCGGGGAAATGAGCCGCGGGGCAGCCGCTTGCCCGGGCGGGGTGTGGCGGGGGGAAACTTCATGGGTAAACCCTAGCCTGTTCGCATGAGCAGTGCAGAACACTATCCCTACACGGGGTGGGCCCTCGACCGGCAGCAGAACATCCAACGCCCTCTACTCTTGGCCGGTTGGGGAGAAAAAGTGCCCCTTCGTTACTTCCAAAAGAGAATCTCCCCGCGTGACATACTCCCGCACTCATGCTGACGCAAAGCGCTCCGCGCCGCTAGAGAGAAGGTCTAGTCAACTCTAGATCGCCCGTCAAGGGGCAACCCGACTGTTGCCAGCGGCGGATGGCCTGGGCAGTGAGTCCATTCGTTACATCGCGAATGGGGATCCCCGATCCGGTTACCTGCAGACGCACCAACCGCCAGGGATCCCCAGGAGCAGCCCGCAGAACATAAGCCTCGTAGGCCAGTTGCAGGGTTTCGCTGCGCCGACCGGCCAAGGAGTTGCCCTCCTTTTGGGGGTGTTGGGGCAAGACCAAGCGGCGCTCCAGCGTGGTGAAATACAGCCGAAAAGCTTCTGGCGAAACAGCAGTTGCGGTGTCCGGCAAAACCGGAGCCAGCTCCTGTTGGCGTAAGCGGGCCAGAGACCTTGGAGAGAGCATTTCAACCTCCGGCTTCCCCACCAGCACAACCTGAAACTCAGAGCGGGAGCGGCTCAAGGCCAGATTGAGGAACAAGGGCAACTGCTCCGTTAGAGCCTCAGCCCAAACCTGAGGAGCAGCCAGGCAAGTTTCCCCTCTTGCCGGAACGAAATGCTCCGCACCCCTAACGCGCCCAGGAGTGCTGACCAGGCCCAAAACCACCGACAAACCGACTCCTAGCCAACATCTCCTGCCGGATCCAGCCGGCCTTTTTTCAGGGATCCACTGCACAAGCCTACGGCGTCGTTGCATTACAGAACTACCCCAATAACATCGGGCATCTCCCCACACCCTCACCCGGCAGCATCCCATGAGGCTTGGAAGCGCCGCAAGGCGGCCACGGGATCGGGAGAAGCGGTGATGGGGCGGCCCACCACCAGATAATCGGCTCCTGCCCGCAGAGCTTCGTCGGGCGTGCAGATGCGCTGTTGATCCTCCTCTCCATCCCCCGCCTTGGCTTGGCCCAGACGGATCCCGGGAGTAACCAGCAAAACCTCCGGCCCCAAAGCTTGGCGCAACCGCGAGACCTCCTGAGGAGAGCAAACCAGTCCAGTAAAGCCTTGAGCTTGAGCCAGCCGGGCCAAATGCAACACATAGTCGGCGGGATCCATCTCGATGCCCAGTTCCTGTCGCACCTGCGAGGGGCTAATGCTGGTTAAGAGGGTAACCGCCAACAACCGACAAGAACTGCCCTGGGCAGCTGCTACGGCTGCCCGCAACATGGCACTACCACCGGCGGCATGGACGGTGAGCAGATCCACTCCATAGCTGACGGCCACCTCCGTAGCCCTCCCCACCGTGTGGGGAATGTCGTGCAGCTTCAAATCCAGAAAAATGCGCTTGCCCCTTTCCTTGAGAGCCTGCAAGATGGGGGAACCCGCAGCAGTGAACAGCTCCAGACCCACCTTCCACCACAGCACCTGCGGCAAAGAGTCCACCCACCCCAAAGCCTGCTCTTGGGAAGGGGTGTCCAGCGCGATAATCAGGCGGTCTCCCTTCATCGAGGCTCATTCCGAGGCTCATAGTGGGGACAGCCCTCACAGGGGCCGCAGGGGTTGACGGCGCAGCGCAACTCTGGAGAATGGGCATTGTAGCGGCAGGTGGGATCCCCGATGTATTCTGGCGGCGAAGCCACGTAAGTGTAAACAACCACACCCCCAAATCCTATCGGGCTGACGAAGAAACGACTGGTGGTGAAAGATTCGCCAGAAGGGTTGAGGGTTTCCTCAAAGGGTTCTGGCTCAGGCTCCAGCTCCACTTCCTCCTCCAGATTCCAGAGGGCTTCCCACTGCCTAAGGGTTTCCTGTAAAGGCACAGCCAAGTGCTCTGCCAGCTCCATCAGGGCAGTCTCCAAAGAGGCCAAACTTTCTTCGGCCACTTGGGCAAAGGCTGCAACCCATTCCTCCAAAAGTTTCTCAAAATCCATGCAGCAGCGACCTAGAGGCTCCTTCTTCACCTTACCGCCAGCCTGGGCAACCTTTAACTTCCTCCCCGGCAAACGGCATCCACTAGAGCTTGATTCACCAATGGAAACAGCTCTGCCAACTCTTCTGTGGATAGGTTTCCGGTGCAGACATTGGCGCGAATATGCCACTCTGCCCACATTTGCGCCGAAGGAGCAGCGGGATCCCGGCCCTCCTCAGAACCCGAACCGCCCACAGGTACCCGAGGGAGGCTGCGTCCCGACCCAAGGTTCAGTTGCAGTACGCTGTCACGGTTGATGCCAGTCAGCGAGGTTTGAGCGTTAGCCTCCTCAAGGAAAGCGAGAGAGAAAGCCAAAGCCATCCCAGCTAATCCCCAGAAAACAGCGCGGTAAACCATGGGATCTCCAGTAGTTAGATAGAGCATGACTCTAGTCAATAATAAGCTCAACTATACTGAAAATAATGTATAAT
>NZ_JANSIH010000041.1:8279-10951 GCF_047462075.1 Synechococcus sp. R55.2 | reverse complement strand
GGGGTTGGTGAGTTTTCCAATTTCTAGGGATCCCCCCGAAGGGGGAACACCTCGAACAGTGGGACCCCGCCGAGATTTCCGGTGGGATCGTTTTCCAATTTCTAGGGATCCCCCCGAAGGGGGAACCACGTCATCTGTGAAGATTTGATTCCACAGGCTTATCGATAATTTTTCCAATTTCTAGGGATCCCCCCGAAGGGGGAACCTGGAGCAGTTTGAACAGTTTGATCCGGATAAGCTTCGAGCTTTCCAATTTCTAGGGATCCCCCCGAAGGGGGAACCCTAAGGAGGATTGTATGATTATCTATCGCTATGCTTACCTTTCCAATTTCTAGGGATCCCCCCGAAGGGGGAACTGTTGAACTAGAGCAACTGGTTCAGCTGTCTCACTTGGTCTTTCCAATTTCTAGGGATCCCCCCGAAGGGGGAACCTTCAAGCACGACTATGCTATTCTCCCGTACTAGACGCTTTCCAATTTCTAGGGATCCCCCCGAAGGGGGAACCCCGAGGTATAATTCTAACTTCCCGATCTGCAATCATAGCTTTCCAATTTCTAGGGATCCCCCCGAAGGGGGAACCCCCACCCCTATTAAAGCCAAGCAGGGCAAGGGATGCAAGACCCATTTGCGAGGGATCCGGAAAAAAGGGGGCAAAAAGAGTTTCGGCGAGGGGGTTTTGGGGCCGGAAAGCCTTGTGGCACAAGGCGTCGAGGGATCCGACGAAAGAATGGGCTTTTCCGAGATTTTGAGGGACGCTCGCAGAGGCGTTGATACCGTTTTGGTGTTCTTTTGGAAACATCAGGATCCCTGAGGTTTGGCTAGGCTATCTGTTGGCAGGTGGCAAGCTCTCGCTAGGGTTGTTCGATATGGGAGCGAGGCTCCAGGTGGATGAGGATCCGCGCTGGCCCGTAGCGCTCCTGCAAGAGGCGTTCAACTTCCTCGGTAAGGCGGTGGGCGGACTCAATGTCCTGTGGCTCCACCACCAGGTGCATCTCGATAAAGACCATTTCCCCTGGGATCCCGCGGGAAGTGATGTCATGGCAGTCGAGCACGCCTGGCACGCTCAGGATCAGATCCCGCAGGGCCTCAGAGGGGATCGCCACCCGGTCGGTGAGGTAGGGAAGATTCTCCTGCAGCACTTCCCAGCCGCTTCGGAGCACCAGCAGCGCCACCGGCAAAGCCAGGGCTTGATCCAACCAAGGGATCCCCCAATAATGCATGCCGGCCAACCCCAGCAACACCGTCAGCGTCACCCCAACGTCGCTGAGGGTATGGCGCGCATCGGCCAACAGCAGCGAGCTGGACAGAGCTTTGCCCCAGCGGTGCTCGTAGAGGGTGACAAAGACATTAATGCCCAGCACGCCCACCATCATCCCCAAGGTCAGCTCATCGATCTGCAGGTGGGGCTGGGGCTCCCAAAACCGCTCCACGGCTGTGCGCAGGATCTCCAGGCTGGCCATCCCCAAAAAGGCGGCGATCCCCAGCGCTCCAATGGCTTCAAACTTGCGATGGCCGTAGGGATGGTCGTCATCGGGCTCTGGCGAAGAAAAGCGCACGGCCACCAAGCCCAAAATGTTGCTGGCGCTGTCGGTGGAGCTGTGTAGGGCATCGGCAATGAGGCTCAGGGATCCCGTCGTCAGCCCCAGGGTGAACTTAATCAAAAACACCAGAACATTCAGTCCCAGCGTGACGTACAGCACCCTCTGCACTTGGCGCTGGCGGCGGCTGGCTATGGCAGCAGAATCCAGAAAGCTCACTGCAGCTCGAGCGGGGATCCGCAGATGTCCTGCTTTATTCTGCCACCGACCTCAATGGGGGTAAGGGATCCCAGGGGAGTGGGGTATCCTAACGGTGAGCTGCGGGGGCATGGGGGCCATCCGTTCGGGAGCAAACGCTGAGTATGCACGTTGCCGTAGTAGGGGCTGGATACGTGGGCCTGGTTACAGGAGCCTGCCTGGCTCACCTGGGGAATAGCGTTATCTGTGTGGACAACAACCCCGCTAAGATTGAAGGGCTGCAGCGGGGTCGCCTGCCTATCTACGAGCCCGGCCTAGAGGAGCTGGTGCGGGAGGAAACTGGGGCAGGTCGGCTGCACTTTACCACCGATCTGGGCCTTGGGATCCGGGCCAGCGAGGTGGTGTTTATTGCCGTGGGCACCCCCGCTCTGCCCAGCGGGGAGCCGGATCTGCGCTATGTGGAAGCGGTGGCGCGGGAAATTGGCCAGCACCTGGACGAGCGCTACCGAGTCATTGTCAACAAATCCACCGTGCCCATTGGCTCCGGCGACTGGGTGCGCATGCTCATTCTGGACGGGGCCGCTGAAGCTGCCAAGCAGCGGCTGAGCAGCCGGGAAGTGGGGAGGGATCCTGAGGCCAGATCTCTCACCTTAGAGCTCTCCCCTTGGACGCCGCAGTTTGACGTGGTGAGCAACCCCGAGTTTCTGCGGGAAGGCAGCGCCATCCAAGATACCTTCTACCCGGATCGGATCGTGATTGGCTCTAACAGCCCCCACGCCATTGAGATCATGCGGCAGCTTTACAAACCCATCCTCAGTCGCCAGCAGGGTCTGGGCGGGGATCCCGTGCCTTTGCTGGTCACCGACCTGGCCTCTGCCGAGATGATCAAGTATGCCGCCAACGCCTTCCTGGCCACCAAGATTAGCTTCATCAACG
>NZ_JANSIH010000041.1:0-8179 GCF_047462075.1 Synechococcus sp. R55.2 | reverse complement strand
ATGATCAAGTATGCCGCCAACGCCTTCCTGGCCACCAAGATTAGCTTCATCAACGAAATGGCCAACATCTGCGAGCGCACCGGCGCCGACATCACCCAGGTGGCAGAAGGGATCGGCCTAGATAGGCGCATTGGCCGCGCCTTTCTCAACGCCGGCATAGGGTGGGGCGGAAGCTGCTTCCCCAAAGATCTGGCGGCTCTCATTCAAACCGCTGCTGACTACGGCTATGAGGCCAAGCTGTTGCGGGCCACGGTGGAGGTCAACCGAGAACAGCGGCAACGTTTGGTGGAAAAGCTGCAGCAAGCCCTCAAGGTGCTCAAGGGAAAAACCATTGGCCTACTGGGTCTGACGTTTAAACCCCACACCGACGACCTGCGGGATGCCCCTTCCCTGACCTTAATCGAGCAGCTCCACCGCCTTGGGGCAAAGGTGAAGGCGTATGATCCCGTTGTGTCCGCTTCAGGGATGCGGGAGGGGTTGGCCCATGTGGTGGTGGAAACGGATGTGTTTCGCCTGGCCCAAGATTGCGATGCCCTGGTGCTGGTGACGGAGTGGCCGGAGTTCTTGTCACTGGATTACCGACGGATTGCAGAGCTCATGCGGCGGCCCTTGCTCATCGATGGCCGTAACTGTCTGGATCGGGAGGCGGTGCAGCAGGCGGGCATAACCCTCATCGGAGTGGGCTGGTAGGCGCTGAGAAACAAGGGGAATTCATGAAAATCTTGGTTACAGGTGGCCTGGGATTTATTGGATCCCACTTGGTAACCCGCCTTCTGCAAGAAGGCCACTGGGTCATTTGCCTGGACAATGGCTCCACAGGCCGGCAGCTCAATGTCCAGGCCCATCTGGACAACCCCGCCTTTCAGCTCATCTGGCACGACGTGGCGGATCCCTTGCCGCCCGCTTTGGAAGAGGCCGGGATCCAGCAGATCTACCACCTGGCCTGCCCCGCTTCCCCCCCCCACTACCAAGCGGATCCCATCCGCACCATCCGCACCAGCGTCTGGGGCACCTATCACCTGCTGCAACTGGCCCAGAAAACAGGGGCTAGGTTCCTGCTGGCCTCCACCTCAGAAGTGTACGGGGATCCCCAGGTGCATCCCCAACCGGAAGACTACTGGGGCCACGTCAACCCCATTGGCCCGCGGGCCTGCTACGACGAATCCAAGCGCTTGGCAGAAACCCTCACCTTCGACTGGCAGCGGCAATACCAAACGGAGATCCGGGTAGCCCGCATCTTCAACACCTACGGCCCTGCCATGCGGGAGGACGATGGCCGCGTGGTGAGCAACTTCATCGTCCAGGCCCTGCGCGGGGATCCCTTAACAGTTTATGGGGATGGATCCCAGACCCGCAGCTTTTGCTACATCTCCGACTTGGTAGAGGGCTTGATCCGGCTGATGAACAGCCCCTACCCTGGCCCCTTTAACTTGGGCAACCCCGAGGAGTTCACCATCCTGGAGCTGGCCCGGCAGATCCTTGCGCTCACGGGCAGCCCTTCTCCTGTTGTTTACCG
Organism: Synechococcus sp. R55.2; assembly: GCF_047462075.1. Classification (NCBI taxonomy): domain Bacteria; kingdom Bacillati; phylum Cyanobacteriota; class Cyanophyceae; order Synechococcales; family Synechococcaceae; genus Synechococcus; species Synechococcus sp. R55.2. The sequence goes on along the minus strand of NZ_JANSIH010000041.1, from coordinate 6,663 downwards.
GCCCCTGCCAACAGATGATCCCAAGCAGCGGCGGCCCGACATTCGCAAAGCCCGTGCCCTCTTGGGTTGGGAGCCTCGGATCCCGCTGCAAGTTGGGCTGCAACAGACCATCCCTTACTTTCGTCAGCGGCTGGGGCTGGACTAATCATCAGGTGCTCCCGACAACCCCAACCCGTTTGAGAACTATTTTCGCCTCAGCTCGGTTGACCTGGGTGAATGGCTGCCAGCGGCTCCAGTTGGCGGGCTTGCTGTTGTAGCCGACTCACCAACTGCCGACATACCACTTCACACAGCTCAAAGCACATGGGATCCGCAATTTGGTAATAAACACTCACCCCCTTGGGCTGACGGCTGACGATCCCTGCCTGCGCCAAGATTTTCAGGTGCTTGGAAACATTGGCCTGGCCCATGCCGGTGGCTTCCAGAATCTGGGTTACATTCTTCGGCCCAGAGCGCAACTGACACAGGATCTGCAGGCGGCTGGGTTCCGCCAAAACCTTGAAGTACTCCGCCACGCTGTTGAGAACCTGCGGCGTCAGGATCGTGCGACACTCATTCACATCCGCTCTGCTCACCGGCTTTTCCCCAATCAACAAACCTGCTTGCGCCGTTCGTCAACTTGATTTTAACACTAGATAGTTATATAGTGTTCCTAGAAAGTCCAAGTTCACGTCGGGCTTTCGATACCAGACAGGAGGGCACTATGCTATTTCGCCAACTGTTCGACGCAGAAACAAGCACCTACACCTATTTAATCGCGGATCCGGCAACTCGCGAGGCCGCGCTGGTGGATCCGGTACTGGAGCAGGTGGAGCGGGATTTGAAGCTGATTCGGGAATTGGGTCTAACCTTGAAGTACTGCCTGGAAACCCACGTTCACGCGGATCACATCACGGGAACCGGGAAGCTGCGGGAACTGACCGGTTGCCAAGGGGTGGTGCCAGTACAGGCCAAGGCTCAATGTGCAGATCGTTTCATCGGTCATGGGGAAACGCTGCAAGTGGGATCCGTCGTCATTGAAGCCATCGCTACCCTGGGCCACACCGACAGCCACATGACCTACCGCGTGAATGGGGATCGCGTCCTTACCGGAGATGCCCTGCTGATCCGCGGCTGTGGGCGCACGGATTTCCAAAGCGGGGATCCCGGCCTGATGTACGACCATGTTACCCAGCACTTGTTTACGCTGCCCGATGAGACGCTGGTCTATCCTGGCCACGACTATCGCGGGCACACCGTCTCCACCATTGGCGAGGAGAAGCGCTGGAACCCGCGCTTTGTGGATCCGGAAACGGGCAACCTGCGTTCCCGTGAGAGCTTCATTGCCCTGATGAACAGCCTCAACCTGCCCCAGCCGAAGAAGATCCAGGAAGCGGTGCCGGCCAACGAGCAGTGCGGCCAAGTGGCAGCAGCGGTTTAATTCCTTCTGGGCAGCGAGGTGCAGGGTAAGCCCCCGCCGGCTGGGGAGCCCATGTGAAACTCCGATGGTGAGGGCCCGCTGCTCTGGGTAACCTTCTCTCAATTGGCTTGCCAGAAATGGAGAGTTTGAGCGTGGATCGAGAAAGTCTCTATGAGAGCGATTTCTATGCTTGGATCCAGCAACAAGCTCAATTTCTGCGGGATCGGGCCTGGGAGAAGCTGGATCTGCCCAATTTAGTCGAGGAGATTGAATCGTTGGGCAGGCAACAGCGGCAGGAACTGCGAAACCGACTTGCAGTTTTGGTTGGGCATCTCCTCAAGTGGGAGTACCAGCCAGAGGGGAGATCCGCAAGCTGGCTCCTCACCCTCCAGCTGCAGCGGCAGGAAGTTCTGGAGCTTCTTGAAGAAAGCCCAAGTCTCAAGCCCTATTTGCCAGAGGCCATCTCCAAGTCTTACTTGGGAGCGCTGAAGCTGGCCCTGGAGGAGACCAAGCTGCCCAGAAAGATTTTCCCCAAAACCTGCCCTTATTCCTCAGAGCAAATCCTGGATAGCCGGTTTTACCCCGGTGAGCCCAGTCATTTGCTTGAGGAGGGGGATTAATCCCAAAAATCGCTGCATTTTGCATTTTAGACAACGCTAGAAGCAAGGAGACAACCATGACCGTAACCCAACAAAACCCTATCCCTTCCGCTTCGCAAGAACGGGATCCCCGTCTCAAGGAGATCGATGCCCTGACCTTAAAACAGTGGCTGGATCAGGGGCGAGTCCAGCTCATTGATGTGCGGGAGCCGGGAGAATATGCCGATGAGCGGATCCCGGGGGCCATCAACATGCCCCTATCTACCTTTGACCCGGCCAAAGTGCCTGCTTCCACGCCAGAGAAGCCGGTGGTGTTGCACTGCCGCATGGGCAGCCGCTCCATTCGGGCCAGTTGCCAGTTGCTAGACCGCGGTTGGCCGGAGGTCATTAGCCTCAAGGGAGGGATCGAGGCTTGGAAAGCGGCTAAGCTGCCTGTTACCCGCACCCAAAATGCGCCCATCTCCATCATGCGGCAGGTGCAGATTGCGGCGGGATCCCTGGTGCTCACCGGAACCCTTCTGGGGGCCTTTGTCAACCCCTGGTGGCTGCTGCTGAGTGGCTTTGTGGGCGCTGGGCTGGTGTTTGCGGGTGTAACCAACACCTGTGGCATGGCTCTGCTCTTGGCTCGCATGCCCTGGAACCGAGGTCAGTCTCTATGAACGGGATCCCTTCTACTTCCTCTGGGGGGCAAGGGATCCTGGCGCGGTACCTGCCCTTTGCTAAGGAGTCCCTTTGGGTCTTCCACTATCAACGATCAGATTTGCCGGGAGATCTGATCGCCGGCCTTGTGGTGGCTATTCTGCTGGTGCCTCAGAGCATGGCCTATGCCCTGTTGGCCGGGTTGCCCCCCCAAGTGGGCCTGTACGCCAGCATTTTGCCGGTGATCGTCTATGGACTACTGGGATCCAGCCGCGCCTTGGCGGTGGGGCCGGTGGCCATCATCTCCCTCTTGGTGGCGGCGGGGTTGGAGCCCCTGGCCGGTCGCGTCAGCGGGACGGAGTCCTTGCCGGGCAGCCCAGAGTACGGGCAGTTGGCTTTAGGCCTGGCCTTGGAAGTGGGTTTGATTCAAGGGGCGATGGGGTTGTTGCGGCTGGGGTTTTTGGCCAATTTCTTAAGCCACACGGTGGTGACTGCCTTTGGCAGCGCGGCAGCCTTGATCATCGGCTTCAGCCAGCTCCGCCACCTCCTGGGGGTCAAGATCGCCAATACGGAGTCCTTCTTGCTGTTGGTGCAGCGGCTGTGGCAAAGCCTGGACAAGGTGAACTGGGCAACCTTTGGCTTGGGGCTGCTGGCCGTATCCCTGCTGGTGTACGCTCAGCGAAAGTTGCCCCACCAACTGCGGCGTTGGGGTGTGCCTCCAGGTTGGGCCTTGATTTTGACCAAGGGGGCACCGCTAGCGGCTGTGCTCGTGACCAGCCTGTTGGTCTGGGGCCTAAACCTCTCGGAGAGGGCAGGGGTATCCGTTGTTGGCTCCATTCCTTCCGGGTTGCCCCCCTTGGGCTTTCCCTCGTTGAGCTGGGGACAGTGGACAGCGCTTCTGCCCACCGCCTTGGCCATTAGCTTGGTGGGCTTCACGGAGAGCTATGCCGTGGGGCAGTCCTTGGCCAGCCAGCGGCGGCAGAAGGTGGATCCCAACCAAGATCTGGTGGCTTTGGGGGCAGCCAACTTGGCAGCAGCCTGCAGTGGCGGCTATCCGGTAACGGGAGGCATCAGCCGGTCGGTGGTGAACTTTCAAGCAGGCGCCAACAGTGGCCTGGCCTCCCTAATCACCGGCCTGTTGGTGGCTTTGACGGTCATCTGGCTGATGCCCCTGTTCACCTTCTTGCCCCAGACCACCCTGGCGGCCATTGTTCTGGTGGCGGTGCTGGCCCTGGTGGATTTTCACCCCCTGCTGCAAAGCTGGCGCTACGACCGTGGCGATGCCCTGGTTTGGTTGGTAACCTTTGCCAGTGTGCTGGGGATCGGAGTGGAGCAGGGGATCGGAATAGGGGTGTTAGTCTCCATCCTGCTCTTTCTTTGGCGGGCTAGCCGTCCTCACATTGCCATCGTGGGTCAGGTGCCCGGTACGGAGCACTACCGCAACGTGCAGCGCCATGAGGTGATTACCGATCCCCGTATCTTGGCAGTGCGGGTGGACGAGAGCCTGTTTTTTGCCAACGCAGCCTACTTGCAGGAGTATCTGCTGCGAGAGGTGGCGGCGCGACCCACAGTGGAGCAGGTGCTGCTCGTTGCCAGCGCCATCAACTTCATCGACGGCAGCGCTTTGGAAGTGCTGACCCAGTTGGTGGAACGTTTGCAGCAGGCAGGGGTGGGCTTTGCCATGGCCGAGGTGAAGGGGCCGGTAATGGATCGCCTCCAAAAGGCTGGGTTTGTGGAGAAAGTGGGCGCTGAGCGCTTCTTCCTCTCCACTCACCAGGCGATGCAAGCCCTCGGATCCCAGCAGAGCCTCAGTCAGGTGTCATCTTCCTGATCAGCACAAGGGGGGTTTGTTCAGCGGCATTGCCGGCGGGGTTCTTGCCCAGGGCTTGCTCCACCAGCTCCCGCTCTACGCCGGGGCTGGCTGCCAGGATCTTGACCTGCCCCAGATCGTTGGCATCCACGATGGCCACTTCGTAGCCCGTCTGCCGATGCAGATCCCCCACCAACTTGGCCGGATCCCGCGGCCCCAGCACGATGAACTGGTCATAGGGAGGCAGGGTGCCAGTAACGTCGTCGATGAGATCGGCCTGCTCCCCCGCCAGGGCATAAAAGACCCCCGGGATCCCCAGCAGTTTGGCCAGGGATCCCACCACAAAAGCCCACACCACCCGCCAGGCCCCGGAGCAGTCGATCAAAGTCTGCATCCCGTAGCAGCTTGAAAGACTGGTCTTGGAGGGGAAGAAGTAGCACAGGGTGCGGGCCAGCCAGCCGGGCTGCACCTGCAGGGGATGGCGGAAGTTGCCCTGGACAATAGCCACGGCGCTTTCCGAGATGGCCACCATATCGCCGGGCTGGATGTGAGGGCCTACATACCGCCGTAGCACCTCGGCCAAGTCATCGCTGGGGGTCAGCAGATGGGTGGGAACGGCGGCCCAAAGGAGGGATCCCTGCTGCTGCCAGTTCAGCTCTGGCAAGGGCTCCACCTCCTGCAACGGCAGGATGAGATGGCTGGTCTTGAGGGTGCGCCGCTGCCGCCCGTACTGAATGTAGTCCAGCTGGAGCCAGGCCGAGCGCAGATCCGCTAGCCCTTTCCCCTTCAGCTCGATCTCGACTTCTAGGCCAGTCTGGCTCTGGGGGGTGAGGATATAAGCCTGCCAGTAGTTGTCTTGCCGGGGGGGAAGATCCGGATGGCGAGAGCGCAGGCGTAGGCGGGTGTGAATGCCTTCTGGGGATCCGGCGCTGAGCAAATGCAGTCGCGGCTCCACCTGGGCCAAGGTGACTTCCAAAAGGGGGTTGAGGTTGCGAGCCACAAACTCCGCTTGAATGACCCAGTGCTCGGGGGTGTGGCGGCTGATGCGCCAGCCTTGGGGCTCCACCACCAGGTGATCGGCGGGGCGGGTCTTGAGCCAGTAGAGCAAGCTGCCCAAACTCAGCAGCAACCCGGCCACTACCTGAGCCCAGCCCCAGGGATCCCACAGCCAACGCCAAGCCCCCCATAGGCTGAGTCCTACCCCGGCCAGCACTGTGGCCAACACGCCACGATTCACCATGCTGCTGCTTGTTGCCATCGGGATCCCACTCCTCCAAGTCCTTAAACCCTGCTAAAGTCTGCCCCTTTGTCCACCACAACACCCTAGACTACAGGTACGCTCTAGCTCTTCCCCCAAACCCTAGCCATCCTACCGGGAAACCGAAGCAGGCTGCGGCGAGATCTCCACACCAATTTTTAATCTCAAACAGTTAGCTTACAAATAGATTTCATCTCAGGCTTTTCAGAACACCCTTGGAGTTTCCTATGGCGCACAAACAGCAATTCAAAAGTTTTGCCGACATGATTCAGGGATCCAAAACCCCGATCCTGGTGGATTTTTATGCTTCCTGGTGCGGCCCTTGTCAGGTTATGGCGCAAGTGTTGGAGCAGGTAAAACCTCAGGTGGGGGATGCGGTTACTTTTGTGAAGGTTGACACCGAAAAGTACCCAACCATCGCTGCTCGCTGGGGCATTCAAGCGGTGCCAACGCTGATCCTCTTCAAAGATGGGAAGCCGATTGACCGCATTGAGGGGCTGTTGCAGCCGCGGGCCCTGTTGGAGCGGTTGCGGGCGCAGGTTAACTAAACCTGTAAGCTAGGTGAACTTTTCTGGATCCCCCGTGCAACTGCCGCTTCTGCAGGTTCACCTGCCGGGTGAAGTGCCCTACCGCACTGCCTGGGCTTGGCAGCAGGCAAGACTGGCCCATATGATCCGGGATCCCCAGTTGCCGGACGGATTACTGCTGCTCACCCATCCTGCGGTTTACACCTTGGGGGCAGGAGCCGATCCCAAGTTTCTCAAGAGCCTTTCTCAGCCGATAGGATCCCCGGCTATCCACCCGGAATCTCCTTCTGAACAAGAGCCGGAAATCCTGCGGGTGGAGCGCGGCGGCGAAGTGACCTACCATGGGCCGGGGCAGTGGGTGGGCTATGCGATGCTGAACCTAAAGCGCCACCGCCCAGATCTCCACGAGTACCTACGCCAACTGTAGCAGG
>NZ_JANSIH010000040.1:0-11047 GCF_047462075.1 Synechococcus sp. R55.2 | reverse complement strand
TATTTTGTTAAACCCCACCCCCCCCCCCCCCCCCCACGGGGGGGGTGCGGGGCAGGGGGTGAGGGACAAGAAGACAGTCTTTCTCGAAGATGCCCTCCTGCGTACCTACGCCCGCCTGAATCACGCCTACCGCACGGGACGCTGGGAACCTGTCGCGCCGCACGCGGTGCGTCCGTCGGCGTGGCGCGGGGCGTTGGGGCTGCTGGGCTATTACCTGCCGCGTTTGCCCTACACAGCATACAAGGCGTGGGCGGAGTGGCGCGCGCCCGTTCGCGATGGCTACTTAGTCGCGGAGACCGTCGCGGGCGACCCGACCGTCTGCCGCGCCGATTCGTAGACCTCAAGGATGCGATCCACCACCGCAGGCACGGAGAGCGTCTCGCGCTTGCGGATGGCGCGCTGACGCAGCGCCTCGCGTTCCGCCTCGTGCCGTGTGAGGTACAGCACCGCCTCCACGAACGCTTCGGGCGTCGGCTCGACGACCAGCCCCGTCTGCCCGTAGTCCACCGCTTCGGGCGCGCCGCCGCCGTTAGCGACGATGCACGGCAAGCCCGCCGCCTGCGCCTCGTCCAGCACCAGCCCCTGCGACTCGGTCACCGACGGGAACACGAACAAGTCTGCCGCCAGCAGGTAGAGCGACACCTCGTCGCGCGGCACGGGACCCGTGAACTGCACCCACTCGGTGAGTTGGCGCGCCTCGGCTTCGGCGCGGAGCGACTCCAGCGCGGGACCGGGTCCCACCAGCCACAGTCGCGCGTTGGGGCAGCCGCGCACGATGTGCGGTATCGCCTCCAGCAGCACGGAGACATTCTTTTCGGGCGCCATCCGCCCGACATACAGCAGCATCCACACATCCTCTGGGATACCCAGCTGCGCGCGCGCCTTCGCCTTGCTGACTTCAGGGAACGGCAGCACAGGGTTGCGGATTGGCGTAATCGGCTTGCGCACGCCGTATTTGCGCAGCACCTCCGCGCCGATGTCCGACGGGGTCATCACGGCGTCTACGCCCTCGTAGTAGCGGCGCAGATGCCAGCGCAGCAGGCGACGCACAGGCGCGCGCGGCACAACGCGCGGCACATAGTGCAGGTACTCCTCGTACAGCGTGTGGTAGGTGCTGACCAGCGGGATGCGCAGTCGCCTTGCCCAACGCGCGCCCACAATCCCCGTGAAAAACGGCGTGTGCGTATGCACGACATCGATTCCCAGCGTGCGGAACTCGCGCCACAGCGCGGGCGCAAACGGCAGCGCAATCGGGTAGTCAGGCTCGAACGGCGTGTAGACCGACGGCAGGCGGCGCACCGTGGGGTAAGGGTCTTGATAGCCGCGATAGTGCGGCGCGTAAATCCAGACCTCGTGCCCGCGACGGGTCAGCTCCTCGTGTAGGATGCGAATCGAGACGCTGACCCCGTTCAGGTACGGCAGGTAGCTCTCCGAGAAGATAGCGACTTTCACGGCGTTTCCGACTCGCGATGGGCGTTGCGGTTCCCGCGCGGCTGGCGCAGGGCTTGCTCTTCCAGGAACGCCACGATGTCCGACAGGCGGAATCGGCGTTGGTTGCCCTCTGTGCGAAAGCAGCGCAGCCAGCCGCGGTCGGTATACCGACGGATGGTCGCAGGGCACACCCCCAGCAGGCGCGCCGTCTCTTCCAGCGTCAGCACGGGGTCGGTCAGCCGTGCGATGAGTTCCTCGCGGCTCTCGTCGCGCCCGCGCACGGGATAGTATTTACGCGTGACGCCATCGTCGTCCGTCCACTCCGCCAGGTAGCGCAGGTACTGGGGCAGTTTCGCCCAGAGTTTGTCGGCTTCGGGCGGCACAACCGTTTCGGGCGATGGTTTCTTGCCGCGTCGCTTGCGCTTACGCAGTCGCGGACCATGCGAGGGAGGCTCAGTCGGCGCAGGGGCAGACTCTGCCTGTGCCGCTGTAGGGGCAGGCGCTGCGCTGGGAGAGGGCGCAGCGGACGGTTTCCTGCCCAGTTCCTGCTCAATTAGCGGCACAAACTCGGCGAAATCGGGCACACGAATCGAGACCAGCGCGTCCCTGCGCGACTCGGCAGGTGCGGGCGCAGCAGGCGTCTGCGCGGCGGCTACCGTCGGCGTCTGCTCCTTAGGCGCAGCAGGCGACAGCAGCTCTGAAGACAATGGCGACGCTGCAGGGGAGTCGTGCGCGGGCGTCTCTGCAACCAGCTCCGAAGGCTGCGGCTCTGGCTCGTCGTCCGCATACTGGGTCTCAAGATAGCGATACCAGTCGGTCAGGCTCAGACGGCTCATGGGCGTGCGGTATAGTGTACCTTAAATGCGAAAACGGCTCCAGAGGGTTCTGGAGCCGTGGAGGTGATTTCAATCTGGGCATCGACCTATTTTCCCACTCCGTTACCAGAGCAGTATCTTCGGCGCTGGAGGGCTTAACTGCCGTGTTCGGGATGGGAACGGGTGTTTCCCCTCCGCTATGGACACCCAGATTGAAAGCGTGCAATTCGCCGCTCGTGAGAGGGCGGGTTCCCTCTCAGGAGAGGTTTTGACAACTGGAGCTGGAGTCGTCGGAAGTGCGTCAATAGGCAAGCCCTCGGTCAATTAGTACGGCTCAGCTCAACGCATTACTGCGCTTACACCTGCCGCCTATCAACCCAGTCATCTACTGGGGACCTTACTCCGTTGCCCGGATGGGAGACCTTATCTTGGGGTGGGCTTGGCGCTTAGATGCTTTCAGCGCTTATCCCGTCCCGACATGGCTACCCAGCGTCTGCCCCTGGCGGGACAACTGGTACACCAGAGGTCAGTCCAGCCCGGTCCTCTCGTACTAGGGCCAGCTCCCCTCAAGTCTCCTACGCCTGCGGTGGATAGGGACCGAACTGTCTCACGCACATTCCTCCCTTGTTTCCAAGGGTGTAGACTATACCTCCATCCTCCCGAAGGACAAGGAGGAGCCGGCGTGTGATGGACGCCATAGATTTGCCCTAACTTAGGGCAGGACGCCCATCTCAGGCGTAAAGCCTTCAGTCGTTACGGGGAACGGCAGCTTGCACCTCATTACTGGCAGGATATAAGGCGCAACGATACGAACAAACGCTCGCGCTTGTTCAACAGGCAGATAGAGCCAGTGCGCTTGACGCTTTCGGCTTCTGTGGATGTGCGCCTCCAGACCAAAGTTCACTGCAAGCGTGTTGCAGAGACGCTGCAGTCCTTCGGTGGAAAAGCACTGAGTCTCTATCTTGATGGAACCTTGCCGTTTGTCCACCGTGCCATCGTCCATGTACCAGACTGCAAGCGCCAGAGGGGTATTGAGTAATTCTGTGATGTTCTCTGGAACCTCTTTTCTCCCCTGAGGGTAGAAAAGCGCTCGCAGTTCGGCTAAGAGTGGATGGCATCGGGTGACGAACCGCCAGTATGGGTAACCCCTGTTGGTTTGATAGTGGATGGGCGACGGTTGGAGTTCCGCAAGTTGTTCGTGCTTCCAAGCCACATAGTCGCGGAAGCGTTCGGCGTGCAGCACTTGAAGGCGCACGCCGCGCCCATGCGGTTCCAAATAACCGTCTCCCAGAATTGTACCAATCAGGAGATCCTTCATCTTCAGCTCCCGTTCTTCCCTCGGTATTGCCCTCTGCAGCGTTCGGCGGACTGCAGGAGGGGTCTACCGATATGAGCCGGTAGGCACCACAGGATTACTCCTGTGGGACGCCACGCCCTATTGGGCTAACGTTCTGAACCCAGCTCGCGTGCCGCTTTAATGGGTGAACCCCCCAACCCTTGGGACCCTATTCAGCCCCAGGATGCGACGCATGGTTCTCCACTGTTTCCAGTGGCATAGACTATAGCATCACCTTGACCATCGCTTGTCAAGGGTCCGGCGTGTGATGAGCGCCATAGATTTGCCCTTGCTTAGGGCAGGACGCCCATCTCAGGCATGAAGCCTTCAGTCGTTACGGGGTCAAAGGAGTTTGTATCCCATACATGGGGGTACATAAGGACGGGTAATTTCGCAAAACAAGACCGCGCTTCGCGAGGGTATATAAAGAACCCACTGGCTTTTCCCTGCCTGATGGAGCTTAGCATGAACGCCATAACGACTATATAGGGCGTTCGCTAACCGCTCCACATCAGAGCGCGGAAAGCCATGCGTGTTCAACCGCAACGCGTTGCAGTCTGTGCGGCGATGTCCGTCGTCCATGTACCACACTGCCAAAGCCAGTTCCGTTAGGAGCAGCTCCACACTTAATGGAACCACCTTCCAGCCGTTCGGGTAGAAGGTATCCGAATACCACTCCAACTCTGGAAGGCTTTTCGTGTCGTATCGGATGTGGTAGTAGTGTCTACATGTGCGCTTATCGAACACAGCCACAGTGCGCGGTCTGCAACAAATGCGCTGTAGCAGTGTATACTTCCACAGCGCGTATTCTGTCGCAGAAGCGCTATGGTCGAAGCGCACCCGATAACGCCTGCCATTCTTGGAAAGGCAGGCATCTCCGAGAAGAGAACCGACCAACACAGAATGCTCTGGCTCTGACAGCATCTTCAACTCCTCGACTTCCCACGGGATTACCCTCGCCAATCGGGGGAGGATTGCGTTAGGGCTTCCCCGTTATCAGCCGGATTTTACCTGAAGAGTTGCCTCTTCAGGGGCCCAAATTGAGCCGACATCGAGGTGCCAAACCCCGCCGTCGCTGTGGACGCTCGGGCAGGATCAGCCTGTTATCCCTAGGGTAGCTTTTATCCGTTGAACCCTGGCGTGCCCACGCACAGCCAGAGGGTCACTAGGCCCTGCTTTCGCATCTGCTCGACCCGTTGGTCTCACAGTCAAGCCCGCTTATGCCCTTGCACTCGACGCGCGATTTCCGACCGCGCTGAGCGGACCTTTGGACGCCTCCGTTACCGTTTAGGCAATTCCGTTCGTCCAGCACGCGGCAGCTTGTATCGCATCTCAGGTATCAGGTACGGCTCCACCAGTTCGAGGAACCGTTCGAGGCTTGCGCCCCGAATGACGACCTGATGCCCTTCCGCTTGACGGCGCAGATAGGTCTCCAGCGCAAACTTTTCCGTCAGTGTTTGCGCCAGCCGCGCAACCTCTGCCTGTGTGAAGCCTTGCGTATGGAAAACCACAGCTCTGGAGTGGCGGTCTTTGATGGAACCGTCATCCATGAACCAGTACGCTAAGCTTCGCGGTTTGAGCAGGCGATGAATCTGCGCGGGGACGACCTTGCGTCCGTCGCAATAAAACTGCTGCGCATAGTAGCGGAATGCGCCATGGCTAACCGTCTGAAACCACCAGTTGCCGTTCGGCTTCTGTTGTGGCGGCGTCAGAACCCACGCTTCGAAGAGGGTGTAGAGGTGCTGCACATACGCTGAGTGCTTGTCCGACTGCTCGATTTTGAGGCGATAGGTGCGTCCTCGGTTTTGGGTTTCGAGGTGCGCATCGCCCAATAGCAGTCCGACCAGTGTTTCGCGCTGCACGCGGGTAAGTTTCAGCGTCTCTTTGTAGGCTTCGAGTGCGTGGTTGCGTGCCATGTCGTCCTCCGCTGTGTTGCTGGACGCCTCATGGAGAGGCTTCCGATCGCTCGGAAGTTCAGACTGTCTCACCATCCATGCGTTGCATGGATGCTCGGCGTACAGTCGTTGAGGGGTCACGAAGACTTCCCTGCTGATTGTCCGCGCCAGTCGCATTTTCAGTGGCGTGTGCGCCACTAGCGCTGGACACTGCACCCCTTCCTTCAAGCACGGAGAGGGCTTGAAGTGAGGGGACGGACTTCCCAGCATATAGCCGAGTTTGCCCCTGATGTTGCCATCAGGGCGCCCCATGTTGAGGCGACCGCCCCAGTCAAACTACCCGCCTAAGACTGTCTCCACGCCGGATCACGGCGCAGGTTAGCATTCCAGTAGGTCAAGGGTGGTGTTCCATTGGCGCCGAAGCTCCCACCTACGCTCTACATGACATACCGAAATGCAATCTCAAGCTGTAGTAAAGCTCCATAGGGTCTTTCCGTCCTACCGCAGGTAACCCGCATCTTCACGGGTGCTACAGTTTCACCGAGAGTCCCGCTGAGACAGTGGCCCAGTCGTTACGCTTTTCGTGCGGGTCGCAATTTACGCGACAAGGAATTTCGCTACCATAGGCAGTTGCCCCCTATGTCGCCATAGGGACTGGACCATATCATCACTCCGCAGGGTGTTGCGGAGCGTCTGGCGTATGGTCTCTGAGGATTCTTGAAATCACCTCCTGCAGCGGTCGGAGCCGTTGCTTTCCCTTAGCGGCTGGGTTCATCGCATACGCCTTCTCGACGATGCGTGCCAGCCCCTCAGGGCGGCGGTGTTCCCCTTGGTTCATCAGTTCCAGGATTTCGCGGAACCGATAGAAGGTTTCGCGCTTGCATGAGAAGGGTACCACATACTTCTCGAAGTAGGGTACGACCTTCTCCCAGAGGCTACGCCGACAGTGGATGGCGTAGACATAGCAGTTGGGGCTTCCCGGTTTGGGGAAGATGCGTCCTGTGCCGAAGACTTGCTGGGCGAGTTTGAGCAGGGGTAGTCCGCTGCGGTGTTGCACCAGATGGAACTCTGGGTCAACATAGTATCCGTAGCGGCTGGTGTCGTGGTGTTTGATGCTCACCAGCAGCGAGCCTTCGCCTTCGATGAACCCTGCGAGGAACCATTTCGCCTCTTCGGTGACTTCAAGTCTTTCCTGCTGATTGGCTCCACCCATCACTTTGTCACCTCCTCGGTAGTGTGGGATCCACGAGCTGTTCCAGCATATAGCCAGATTTTACAACGGCCCTGTGACGAACCGTTAGAGTTACGGCCGGCATTCACCCGGGCTTCAGTTCAGGGCTGCACCTTGCGGCTGACCCCTCGCCTTAACCTACGGGCATTGGCCAAGCGTCGCCCCCTATACATCGGGTTTCCCCTTCGCAGAGAGCTGTGTTTTTGGTAAACAGTCGCCGGGCCCGCTTTGCTGCGACCTCTTTCGAGGCACCCCTTCTCCCGAAGTTACGGGGTCAATTTGCCGAGTTCCTTAGCGGGACTTCTCTCGCGCGCCTGAGGCTCCTCGCCTCGCCTACCTGTGTCGGTTTGCGGTACGGTCAGGTGGTTTCAACGCTACACGGGTTTTCTCGGCTCCAGTCACGGTCGCTTCGTTCACCGCGCGGGATCCCTTCGTCGCCCCAGAGTTGCCGCTGGGGCGAGCGCAGCCTTCCAACTCTGCGCCCGACCGATTCTGAAGCGTCACCGCTTGGCTCCACCACCTGGGGTGGGAATGTTGACCCACTGCCCTTCGCCTACGGCGTTTCGCCCTCGACTTAGGACCGCCTAACCTTCAGCGGACGAACCTGCCTGAAGAACCCTTAGGCTTTCGGCGGACGGGATTCTCACCCGTCTTCTCGCTACTCGTGCCGGCATTCTCACTTCTGCACGCTCCAGTGGTGCTTCCGCTCCACCTTCACTGCGAGCAGAACGCTCCCCTACCGCTCCCTTGCGGGAACCCGCCGCTTCGGTAACAGGCTTGAGCCCCCTTACATTGTCGGCGCAGGGTCACATTCGACCAGTCAGCTGTTACGCACTGTTTAAAGGATGGCTGCTTCTAAGCCAACCTCCTGGTTGTTTACGCGACCCTACATCCTTTCACACTTAGCCTGTGTTTAGGGACCTTAGCGGGCGGTCTGGGCTGTTACCCTTTTGACAACGGCGCTCATCCGTCGCTGTCTCACTCCCACGCTTCCTGCTATGCCATTCGGAGTTTGGTTGGGTTCGGTAACCTGGTAGGGCCCCTAGCCCATCCAGTGGCTCTACCTGCATAGCATAGCGCGTGAGGCTGCACCTCAATGCATTTCGGGGAGAACCAGCTATCTCCGCGCTCGATTGGCATTTCACCACACTACCCCCAGTTCCTCCGAGACCTTTTCAACGGTCACCAGTTCGGCCCTCCACCGTGTGTTACCACGGCTTCAGCCTGACCAGGGGTAGATCGCGCGGTTTCGGGTCTACGCCCAGCGACTGAGTCGCCCTGTAAGGACTCGCTTTCGCTACGGCTCCGCGTCTGAGACGCTTAACCTTGCCGCTGAGCGTAACTCGCCGGCTCATTCTGCAAAAGGCACGCCGTCAGACTGTCCCCCAGAGGGGTATAGTCCTCCGACTGTTTGTAAGCGCACGGTTTCAGGTTCTCTTTCACTCCCCTTCCGGGGTGCTTTTCACCGTTCCCTCACGGTACTGGTTGCGCTATCGGTAGCAAGGAGTATTTAGCCTTACCCGGTGGTCCGGGCAGATTCGCACAGGGCTCCACTTATCCCGTGCTACTCGGGATCCCGACGAGTCGCTTCCACTTTTCGCATACGGGGCTCTCACCCTCTATGGCGTGCCGTTCCAGACACTTCTGCTAAGCGGAAGGCGTCCTCCGATGTCGGTCCCACGACCCCAACTGGGCACGCCCAGTTGGTTTAGGCTCTTCCCCGTTCGCTCGCCGCTACTGAGGGAATCTCGTTCGATTTCTTTTCCTCTGGGTACTGAGATGTTTCAGTTCCCCAGGTTCCCTCCACACCGCCTATGGGTTCAGCGGTGGGTGACCACCCATTCGGTGGCCGGGTTCTCCCATTCGGGGATCTGCGGATCAACGCCTGTTTGCGGCTCCTCGCAGCTTATCGCAGCTTACCACGCCCTTCATCGGCTCCTTGCTCCTAGGCATCCGCCGTGCGCCCTTAGTAGCTTGCCTACTTTGGCGCGCTTCTCGATGACTCCAGTCCAGTTGTCAAAGTGGAAATCGTTGGGTCCGTTGCCCGTGCTGTGGGCGCCTCATCAGCCCAACCCTGAGCGCCCCGTAAGGCGCTGAGGGTTAGGTTGGTGGAGGCGACCGGATTTGAACCGGTGACCCCCTGCGTGCAAAGCAGGTGCTCTCCCGCTGAGCTACGCCCCCACTGGTGGGCGCGATTGGATTCGAACCAATGACCTCACCCTTATCAGGGGTGCGCTCTAACCGACTGAGCTACGCGCCCGTATGTGGCTCCCTCAAAACCGAGCAGGTAGTGCTTTGCGCGCCGTAGAGAGTTGCTTCCGTTAAAGGAGGTGATCCAGCCGCACCTTCCGGTACGGCTACCTTGTTACGACTTAGTCCCCCTTACCAGCCACACCTTCGGCGGCTCCCTCCCGTGTGGGTTAGGCGACCGACTTCGGGTGCAACCGACTCGGGTGACTTGACGGGCGGTGTGTACAAGGCCCGGGAACGTATTCACGGCGGTATGGCTGACCCGCCGTTACTAGCGATTCCGCGTTCACGCAGTCGAGTTGCAGACTGCGATCCCAACTGAGGGTGGTTTTTTGGGATTCGCTCCCGCTCGCGCGTTGGCTGCCCTTTGTACCACCCATTGTAGCATGTGTGACGCCCTGGACGTAACCGCCATGCTGACTTGACGTCGTCCCCACCTTCCTCCGTGTTGACCACGGCAGTCTCCTCAGAGTGCCCGGCATGACCCGCTGGCAACAGAGGACAAGGGTTGCGCTCGTTGCGGGACTTAACCCAACACCTCACGGCACGAGCTGACGACAGCCATGCAACCGGTGTCCACGGGTCGGTGAGTTTCCCCACCGAGGCGCCCTATTTCTAAGGCGTTTCTCGTGGATGTCAAGCCCAGGTAAGGTTCTTCGGTTTGTATCGAATTAATCCACATGCTCCACCGCTTGTGCGGGCCCCCGTCAATTCCTTTGAGTTTCAACCTTGCGGCCGTACTCCCCAGGCGGGGCGCTTAATGCGTTAGCTTCGGCGCTGAGGGTTAATCCCCCAACACCTAGCGCCCATCGTTTAGGGCTGGGACTACAGGGGTATCTAATCCCTTTCGCTCCCCCAGCTTTCGCACCTCAGCGTCAGCAACGGGCCAGAGATCCGCCTTCGCCACTGGTGTTCCTCCCGATATCAATGCATTTCACCGCTACACCGGGAATTCCAATCTCCTCTCCCGTCCTCGAGCTTCGCAGTATCTGGTGCAGCCTCTCGGTTGAGCCGTGAGATTTCACACCAGACTTACGAAGCCGCCTACGTGCGCTTTACGCCCAGTAAATTCGGGCAACGCTCGCCCCCTACGTATTACCGCGGCTGCTGGCACGTAGTTAGCCGGGGCTTTTTCTGTGGGTACCGTCTGCGTTCGTCCCCACTAAAAGGAGTTTACACCCCGAAGGGCTTCGTCCTCCACGCGGCGTCGCTGGGTCAGGCTTGCGCCCATTGCCCAAAATTCCCGACTGCTGCCTCCCGTAGGAGTGGGGCCCGTGTCTCAGTGCCCCTCGGGCCGATCATCCTCTCAGACCGGCTACCCGTCGTCGGCTTGGTGAGCCGTTACCTCACCAACAACCTGATAGGCCGCGGGCCCATCCCGAAGCGGAAACCCTTTTAGATGCCTTCGCCGAAGCCAAGGCATCCACATCCGGTATTAGCCCGAGTTTCCCCGGGTTATCCCAGTCTTCGGGGCAGGTTACCCACGTGTTACTCCGCCGTTCGCCGCTCTCGGCGCCCCGAAGGACGCCTACCGCTCGACTTGCATGTCTAAGGCACGCCGCCAGCGTTCGCCCTGAGCCAGGATCAAACTCTCCGTCAGAAAACGCGATCCCTGCTTACGCAGGCTCGTTTTCCAAGTTGACTGGCCTCGCAAAGCGTTCTTACCTGCCCGGTTTTCAAGGTTCAATCACCGCTTGCCGCCCTTGCAGCAAGCGCACACGCCAACACGCCTTACGGGATTGTGTCGGCGAGTCGGATTATACCACATCCCAGGCGCGTTTGTCAAGGGCATAGCCCTTACGCACGCAGTTTCTGGGATCTCAAGGTATCACTTCCGCCCCAAAGTCCCTTGCTCTGAGGCGGGCTATATGATACCATGCCCGTGACAGCGTTGTCAAGGGTTTAAGCCCGATTCGGGGCAAATTCCCCCCGAATTTCTGCCAATTCGCGGGGCTTCGGCTCAAAAAGGGCGTCGCCCCTACGCTCCGGGCTGCCGCACAACGCCCAGAAACAGCACCACACCCGTCGGCTGATGCACAATCGCAAACAGGAACGGGCGGTCTGCAACGAGGTTGAACTGGTCTATAGG
>NZ_JANSIH010000039.1:0-11085 GCF_047462075.1 Synechococcus sp. R55.2 | reverse complement strand
GCGAGGGGAACCGAAGGGTCTTGGTTCCCCCTGCTTGCAGGGGGAACCTGAAGGAGGGGGTTATCAACTGCTGTTTTTTTGTGAACTTTGGCTTGGCGATTGGTATAATAGACGCCCCCAGTGATCCTCAGCCCTTGAGCGCCTCGGCGCCGCCGACCACTTCGGCAATCTCTTTGGTGATGGCGGCTTGGCGCAGGCGGTTCATGGTCAGCGTCAGCTCTTGAATCATCTTGCCTGCGTTGTCGCTCGCCATCGACATGGCGGTCATGCGGGCGCCGTGTTCGCTCGCGCTGGCTTCCAACAGTGCCTGCAGCACTTGGGTCAGCAGGTAGCGGGGCAGCAGGCGCGCCAGCAGCTCGTCCGCCGACGGTTCAAACACGAAGTCGTAGCGTGCGCCGTCGTCCTCGCCTGCGGGCGGCTCGATGGGCAGCAGCGGTAGCACCGTCGGACGCTGCGTCACGGGGTTGATGAACTGCGAGTAGATGAGGTACACACGATCCAGTTCGCCGCTGATGAACATTTCCTGCACGGCGTCGGCGACGGCGCGCGCGTCGTCCAGCCCCGCGCCTGCGGTCGGCATCGAGCGGTAGAGCGCAATCGGGTAGCCGCGCTTGCTGAAAAACTGGTACCCGCGCCGCCCGACGCAGATGAGTTTCACCTGCTCTGGGGTAAGCCCCATGTCGCGGATAGCGTTCTGCTGCGTGCGGATGAGGTTCATGTTGTACGAGCCGCACAGCCCGCGGTCGGAGGTCGCCAGCACGAAGCCGACGGTGCGCGGCTCGCGTTTTTGCAGCAAGGGATGGTCGGGCAGCTCGCCTGCGCGTCCGAGTTCCTGCAGCACATCGTGCATGCGCTGGGCGTAGGGGCGCGCCGCCAGCACGCGGTCTTGCGCCCGACGCAGGCGCGCCGCCGAGACCAACTTCATCGCCCGCGTGATTTGCTGGATGCTCTTCGCCGCGCGGATTCGCGCGCGCATGCCTCGCAGCGTTCTCATGCCAGCCCGTGCTCCTTCTGGAACTGTTGCTTGTACGCCTCAATCGCTTGACGCAGCGTGCGCTCGGTGTCCTCGTCGAGCTTCTTCTCGCGGCGGATTTTCTCGCCCAGCTCGGGGTACTTCTCGCGCATGTAGGGGTGGAAGCCCTCCTCGAAGGCGCGCACCTTCTCGACGGGGATGTCGTCCAGGTAGCCCTGCGTGCCAGCGAAGATAATCATCACCTGCTCCTCGACGGGCATCGGGGTGAACTGCGGCTGCTTGAGAACCTCTTGCAGGCGCAGCCCGCGCGCCAGCTGCAGCTGGGTGGCGCGATCCAAGTCCGAGGCGAACTGCGCGAACGCCTGCACCTCGCGGAACTGCGCCATGTCCAGTCGCAGGCGTCCCGCGACCTGCTTCATGGCGCGGATTTGCGCGTCGCCCCCGACGCGGCTGACCGAGATGCCCACATTAATCGCAGGGCGGATACCCGCGTAGAACAGGCTCGGCTCCAAGTAAATCTGCCCGTCGGTGATGGAGATGACATTCGTGGGGATGTACGCGGACACATCGCCCGCTTGCGTTTCGATGATGGGCAGCGCGGTCAGCGAGCCGCCGCCGTACTCGTCGGACATCTTCGCCGCGCGCTCCAGCAGGCGCGAGTGCAGATAGAACACATCGCCAGGATACGCCTCACGCCCTGGCGGTCGGCGCAGCAGCAGCGACACCGCGCGGTACGCCTGCGCGTGCTTCGACAGGTCATCGTACACCACCAGCGCGTCCATGCCGTTGTCGCGGAAGTATTCGCCCATCGCGCAGCCCGCGTAGGGCGCAAGGTACTGCAGACTGTTCGGGTCGCTCGCCGACGCCACGACGACGGTGGTGTATTGCATCGCGCCGTAGCGCTCCAGCGTGTCGATGAAGCGGGCAATCGCCGCCATCTTCTGCCCAATCGCGACATAGATGCAGTACACGGGCTTCTCGCCTTCGGTCTCGTGCGTGTATTTCTGGTTGATGATGGTGTCCAGGATGATGGCGGTTTTGCCTGTGGAGCGGTCGCCGATGATGAGTTCGCGTTGCCCGCGCCCGATGGGAATCATCGCGTCGATGGCTTTGATGCCCGTTTGCAGGGGCTGCTTGACGGGCTGGCGGGTGATGACGCCAGGCGCAATCACCTCGATGCGGCGGTACTCCTCGGCGACGATGGGACCCTTGCCGTCCAGCGGTCGTCCGAGCGCGTCCACCACGCGTCCCAGCAGCGCCTTGCCGACGGGCACTTCGGCGATGCGCCCCGTGCGCTTGACGGGATCGCCCTCCTTGAGTTCCTCGTCGGAGCCAAGCACGATGACGCCGATGCTGTCCTCTTCGAGGTTCAGCACCATGCCCATCACCTCGTGCGGGAACTCCAGCAGTTCGCCCATCTGCGCGTCGGGCAGCCCGTACACGCGGGCGATGCCGTCGCCGACTTGCAGTATTGTGCCGACGCTTTCGGCGGTCGGCTTGCCGTCGGCGGTCTCTATTTCCTTCGCTAAAATGCTGGTAATCTCTTCGGGTCGGATAGCCATGATTGCACCTCGCTTACTCTGTGCTGGTGGCGCGTGCGCCGCGCCGTTCGATTTCGAGCGTGATGTGGTCGCGCAGGCGGTCTAACGCGCCGCGCAGCGTGCCGTCGATCTGGTAGTCGCCGATGCGCACGCGCACGCCGCCAATCAGTTCGGGGTTCGTCTCGAAAGTCGGGATAATCGTCTTGCCCGTGCTTTGCTGAAGTTTCTGCACGAGCGCGTTCTGTTCGGCGTCGGTGAGCGGGGTCGCCGACTGGATATGCGCCCGCGCGATGCCTTGATGCGCCTCTTGGAGTTTCTGGAACTCGTCGCAGACGGCGTCGAGCATTTTTTCGCGCCGCTTTTCGACGAGCAGTTCGAGCATGCGCATCGTGTGGGGCTGGACGCGCTCGCGGAACGCCTCGCGCAGGCGGTCGCGCTTGCGGTCGCGCGGGATGAGCGGGCTGTAGAAAAAGGCGCGCAGCTCATCCGATTCGCGCATGATGCCGCGCAGGTTGCGCAGGTCGTCTGCCGTCGCCTGCAGTTGGTTCTGCTTCAGCGCGACTTCGAACAGGGCGCGGGCGTAGCGTCGGGCGACACGCAGGTCTACCATTTAGCGCACCTCCGCGGTCTCGATGAATTCCTGCACCAGTCGGCGGTGGCGTTCGTCGGTCATCGCCTCGCGCAGCAGCCGTTCGGTCGCCGCGAGCGTCAGGTCGGCGACATAGGTCTGCAGCTCACTGCGCAGTTTCTCGCCTTCCAGTTTCGCCTGCTCTTGGGCGCGTGCGACGATGTCGTCCGCTTGACGGCGCGCGTCGGCGACGATTTGGTCACGCAGTTGCTGCGCCTCGCCGACGGCTTGCTGGATGCGCTCGCGCGCTTCCGCTTCAATCTGCGCCAAGCGCGCCTCGTATTCCGTGCGCAGCTGCTCCATCGCGCGTCGGTCGGCTTCGATCTTGTCGTAGGTCGCGTTGATGTCTTGGCGGCGCGCCTCCAGCATCGCGTTCAACGGCTTCCAGAAGAACTTGGTCATCACCCACAGCAGCACGAGGAAACCGACCAACTGGATGAGCAGGATATTGAAGTCGATTCCGAGCAGCTCGAGCAGTCCGCCGCCCTTGCCGCCTTCCGCCGCGCCGAGCAGGTTCGGTAAATACAGGTACAGTTGGAGCATTGTTCGTGAACCTCCTGCGGGAGAGGCGGACTGCCCCTCCCGACGCCGTGATTACTGCCCGCTAATAGTCGGCAAGCGACCCTGCAGCAGGAAGAAGATGACGAACGAGAACAGCACGAGCGACTCGATAAACGCCAGACCGATGATCATGCCTGTCTGGATGCGCCCTGCCATTTCGGGTTGTCGCGCCATCCCTTCCATCGCGCCCGCGACTGCGCGCCCTTGACCCAGACCCGCGCCGATAACTGCCAGCGGCAAGCCCAAGCCGACGGCTAACGCCAGTCCCATCAGATACAGCCCAGTACCTACTTCCATAGTGTTCCTCCTTGTTTAGTGTATTGCCGCAACTCCCTGCGGCGGCTCCTCTGTAGCAGAGGAAAGCGTCTCAGTGCGCATGTGCATGCTCGCCGTGATGCTCCTCATGATGCTCCGTCGCCAGCGCAAGGTAAATCAGCGTCAGGATCGAGAACACAAACGCCTGCACGAACGCCACCAGCAACCCAAGCAGCATCACAGGGAACTGAATCGGCAAAGGAATGAAGGTCGCCTTAAAGATGGGCATCGCCAGCGCGGTAATCAGCGCCATCGTGACCTGCTCCTTGCCGAACATGTTGGCGTACAGACGGATTGAGAGCGAGACGGGCTTTGCCAACTCGCTGACGATTTCGATGACGAACAATAGCGGCGATAGCAGCACGGGCACCTCGCCCCAACGCGCGAAGTGCTTCAGGTAGCCGCCCAGCCCCCGCGCGCGGATGCCTTCATACTGCACATAGACAATCACAATCAGCGCAAGGGCAATCGTGGTGTTCAAGCTGGCGGTGGGCGCGATTCCGGGCGGAATCAAGCCCATGAGGTTGCTAAACAGGATAAACAGGAAAATCGTGCCTGCGAGGGGGACATATTTGCGTCCGTGTTCGCCCACAACGCTGACGGCGAGGTTGTCAAAGAATTCGTAGATAATCTCTGCAAGGTTTTGTAGCCGCCCTGGACGACGCTGCATGTTGCGGGTTGCTGCGAGGGCGACCAGCAGCAGCGCGAGCGCCGCGATACCCGATAGCACAGAAAAAACGGGCGGCGGCACATGCGCCCCAAGACCCGTTTGCGTCCATACCCAAAGCGCGTTCAGCTGTCCGTCCACAGATGCGCGTCTCCTTCGCCGTCCTTAGACGCCTATAGTATACCTGCTCGGCGTTCAGCGCGTCAAGGGGTGCGGGCGCGTGCGCCGAATCGGGACTTAAGTCCCGCAACAGGCGACGCGGGCAGGCAGTATCTCGATTCAGGAGGTACATCATGACTGACGAGACTCGCCGCGAGCTGGAGGCGATTAAGTCGGAGCTGTATCGGCTGAGCTATCGCGTGCGCACCCTGGAGGAACAACTGACGCGCGAATCGCGTGAACCCAATGGAGGGGCGACCCCCCGTGTTCGCCCTGAACCCGAAACCGTTCCTGCAGGGGCGACTCCCCGTGTTCGCCCTGAACCGACCGCCGAGACCCGCGTCCGCCCTGAGCCGTCCCTTGCGCCACCGCCGCCCCCTGCAACGCCGCTGGACGAGGAGGCGCAATCGTTCGAGCGGGTGCTGGGCGGTAAGGTCGCGCTCTACACGGGGCTGACGCTGCTGTTTTTGGCGACGGCGTTCTTTCTGGGCTGGGCGTGGACGCAGCTTTCGCCTGCGGGTCGCTTGGCGCTGGGCTATGTGGGCGGCGCGCTGCTACTGGGGCTGGGCGTCGTGGCGCGGGAGCGCACGGAGCGGTGGTTCTCCGACGGGCTGATGGGCGCGGGGCTGGCGACGCTGTACCTGACCACTTGGGCGGGCTGGGAACGCTACGCGCTGCTGAGCTATGCAGGCGCGTTCGGGCTGACGGGCGCGATTACCGCGCTGGGCGTTGCGCTCGCGCTCTGGCGTGGTTCGGAGACGCTGGCGATTGTGGCGACCCTCGGCGGGTTCAGTGCGCCCGTGTGGCTGCGCGGCGATGGTGGGGGCGCGCCCACCAACTTCTTCGGCTACTTGGCTGCGCTGAACGCGGGCATGCTCGCCGTGAGCGCGTGGCGCGAGTGGCGGTATCACCAACTGACCTGCCTTGTGGCGACGATTGCCCTGCTGAACGGCTGGGCAATCACAAGCTACGCGCCCGAATACCGTCGGCTGACGCTGGGGTTCGTGTCGCTGTATTACGCGCTGTTCAGCGCGGCGTACCTGCTGCCTGACGCGCTGCGCCGCCGCACGACCGACGCGGTGAGTCTGGCGCTGTTCCTTGTGGCGTCGCTGGCGTACCTGCTTGCGGGCTACGCGCTGATTCGGGACGAGTGGCGCGAGTATCCTGGCGCGTTTCTGGCGGCGATGGGCGCGCTCTATTTCGCGCTCGGCTGGCTCAAGGCGCTCGCGAAAGACTCGCCCGCCGACGCTGCGCTATTCACGCTCGGCGTCGTGTGCGTCGCGGTGGCAATCGCCGTGCAGTTCCAGCCGTCGGCGCAGGTCGTGCTGTATGGCTTGACGGCGGCGGGGCTAATCCTCGTGGGGCTGCGCTGGCAAACGCGCCTGCTCTACGGGTTCGGAGCCTTGCTGACGCTGGCGGCGGTCGCCGCGATGTGGAGCGTGCTGATTGAGCCGATTCGGGCGCGCGTCGTGCTGCTGAACGAGCATGGGGTCGGCTGGCTCGCGCTGCTTGCGGGCGGCGGCGCAGCGCTCTATGGGCTGTATCGCGATATGCAGGCGCGCCCGCAGTCGGCGTTGGATGGGGTGTTCCCGCGCAGTGCGCTCGCGCAGCTGATTGCGCCCGCGCTGGTGATTGCGCTGGCGTGGGGCAGCGCGGAGCAGACACTCTATGCATTCGAGCTGGCGGGTCGGCGGGGCGCGCCGCTGGCGCACATGCTCGTGTCGCTGGCGTGGACGCTCATCGGCGCGGGGCTGCTGGTCGGCGGGGTGCAGGCGTCGCTGCGCGGCGTGCGCCTGATGGGGCTGGGCATGCTCGCGCTGACGACCTGCAAGCTGTTCCTGTACGACTTGGGCTTCCTGCAGATGCCCTACCGCGCGTTGAGTTTCGCGGGGCTGGGGCTTGCGCTGATTGGCGTCGCGTGGCTCTACAGCCGCTTCGGAACCGTCGAGCCGCGCGCAAATTAAGCAGGAATCGCGTCGCGGGCAGCGTATAATAAGGCAGCCATGAGGCGTTGGGTGGTTCGCTTGGGGCTTTGGGGGGCGCTGCTGCTAAGCGCGTGGGGGCAGCCGCCCGTGGAGATTAAGGCGACGCCGCTGCTGGGCAGGGCGCCCGCTGCCAACGGCGCGTTCCCGATTGCTGTGCAGCTTGAGTCGCGGCAGGGCAACTATCAGGGCATCCTGCGCGTGTCGGTCGGCAGGTTCGGCAGCAGGCGCGAGTATCTGTATCCGATTGACCTGCCTGCAGGCTCGCGCAAGGTGGTGGTCGCCACGCCGATTGTGGGGCGCTACGGCGACTTGGCGGTCATCCGCTTCGAGGCGCGCGGCGTCGGCGTGGAGACGCGCCTGCCCATCGAGCGCGTGCTGGATGTGGATCAGCTGGCGGTGGTGGTCGGCGACGCGATTGGCGGGCTGCAGGTGCTCAAACAGGTGCGCGGCGTCAGGAACCCGTTCATGCTCGATTTTCACACGAACCGCCCGATGCAGGGCGTGTACGAGGTCGCCTACTGCACGCCTGAGCTGTTCCCCGAGCAGGCGATTGCGCTCAGCGGGGCGCAGCTGATTGTGCTGACTTCGGGGGCGGAGCGGCTGCGGGCGGAGCAGTGGGCGGCGTTGCGCCTGTGGGTGCTGATGGGCGGCACGCTGGTCGCTTCGGGCGGCGCGGGCGCGGTCTACCTGCAGGCGCCGGCGCTGCGCGACCTGTTGCCCGTCCAGCCGCAAGGCACGCGCGAGGTGGCGCAGCTGACCGCGCTGGGCAACTGGCTGGGCATGCGACCCCCAACGGGCAGCGCGACCATCACCCAAGCAACACTTACCGCAGGCAAGGTTCTGCTGCAACAGGACGCGCAACCGCTGATCGCCGTGCGCCCCTACGGACTGGGCGCGGTCGTCTTTCTGGCGTTCAACCCGCTGGAGCGACCGATGAACGCCTACGACGCCCGCGTGCGCTTCTGGCAACGGGTAGTGAACGCCACAGCTGCCTACGCGCCGAGTTTCAACATCGCCGCCCTGCACGCGAATCAGTCGGGCTACACTGTAGACCGCTGGTCGGGTCAGGCAAAGATGACCATCGACGCCGACATCGACCCGCCCAGCGTGATGCTGATTGTGGCGCTGCTGGGCGCGTACTTTATGCTGGTCGTGCCGATTAACTACTGGACCCTGAAGCGGTTGCGCGCGCTGGACTGGGCGTGGCTCACGACGCCGCTGATTGCGTTGGTCTTTGTGGGCGTGCTGTGGCAGTTGGCGGGCGGGCTGTACCGCAAGTCGCTCTCCAGCAAGGTGCAGACCGTGCTGATTGCGCAGGCGGGCAGCCCCGACGCCTACGCCGTCAATAGCGCGCTCTTCTTCTTCCCCCGCGCAGGCGTGTTCGACCTGCAGTTCGACCAGAGCGACATGGTCGAGGCGGGCGTCGCCGACGAGCGCGGCGCGGGCTTCGGGCAGACGACCGTCGTGCGCACGCTTGAGGGCGACCCGAAGCGCGTGGACGGCTACCGCGTGTCGAACCTGAGCTTCCAGTGGTTCCGCTACACGCGCACGGTGCAGCTGCGGGGGCAGATTGAGGGCAGCCTGCGCCTGACGCGGCGCAACGGGGAGTGGCGACTGTCGGGCACGGTGCGCAACCGCCTGCCTTACGAGTTGCGCGAGGCGCGGGTGCTGACCCCGTATGGCTCCGTGAACATCCGTTCGCTGGAGGGGCGCGGGACGCAAACGCTGCGCAACAAGCCGCTGATTCCCGCCCCGCCGTTCAGCGCGTATGGACACAGCGGCTGGGAGCCTGTGGTTGCGCTGTCGCCTGACCAGCTGGCGCAACTGATGCTGGAGGAGCGCAAGGACGCGCCCTGTGCGCTGCTGATTGCCCGCGCGTCGGAGCCTGTGCTGCCGCCCGAACTGGGCGAGGCGACCGAACGCGCGGCGGAGGTGGTCTACATCGTGAACCTGCCGTTGGAGGGCGATGCGCCATGAGAGCGCTCCGCGAGAACCCGCTGCTGCGCTATCACCTGCTGGGCGCGACGCGCCACCGCTGGCGACGCCAACCGTGGCTGTACGGCGCGGCGGTGCTGGGGATAGGGCTGGTGTACCTGCTCGTGCTGCAGCTGACGGTTTTCAACGAGGCAAGCATCTTCGCGACGCTGTGGCTGGCGCTGTTTGTAATGTGCATCGCTGCGCCGCTGATGGCGTACAACCTGTTCTCGCTGGAGTACGAGAAGCAGACTTGGGAGTCGCTTGCGCTCACGCGGCTGACGGCGCGCGAGATTTTCTGGGGCAAGTACGGCGCGGCGCTCGCGCGGGTCGCGCTGACCACGCTGCTGTTCGCGCCGTTTTTGCTGACCACGCACCACGCGACGACCTATGTCATCACGGCGGCGTTCACTGTGCTGTTCAGCTGGGGCGCGCTGCTCGTGTCGGTCGGACTGTGGCTCTCGTTCAAGCTCAAGCGCACGCTCACGACCGCCGCCACGCTGTATGCAGGGCAGGTCTTCGTGCTACTGCTGTTCCCGTTCCTCTACCTGCTATTCAGCGGGGGCAGCGACCCAAGCACAAGCACCATCGAGGGGGTGCAGAGCTACCGAGACGGTATGCTTGCGTGGGTCGCTTCGCTTTTTGAGGGCACTTTGATTATCTTCGCCAATCCATTCTACTTGGCGTCACAGTTAAACGATCTGAGCGTGAGCCCGTCATGGTGGTGGGGCTCCACCGACTGGGACGCCTATGTGAACGGGCTGCGCTATATGCTCTGGGGCTTTGCGCAGAGCGCGATGTATCTGGGGCTGGGGGCAATGTTTGCAGGATTCGCCTATCGCGGCGTCAAAATCTCTTGGCGGAAGTAGGGGAGTTGGCTATGCTGGATGTGCAAGGGCTACGCAAGGAGTATGGGGAGCTGGTCGCCGTGCGCGATATTCGGTTCCAGCTCTATCCTGGGGATGTGTTCGGTTTTATTGGACCGAACGGCGCGGGCAAGACGACGACCATCAAGATGCTCGCGACGCTGCTGGAGCCGACCGCAGGCACGGCGACGCTGAACGGCATCGACATCGTGCGCCATCCCGAAGAGGTGCGCCCGCTGCTGGGCTATATGCCCGACTTCTTCGGCTTGTACGAGGGCATCACCGTGACCGAGTATCTGGAGTTCTTCGCGGCGGCGTACCGTATCCCCAAAGCGCAACGCGCCGCGATTATCGACAATGTGCTGGAGCTGACCGACCTGACGGTCAAAAAGGACGCCTATGTGGAGACGCTCTCGCGTGGGATGCAGCAACGCTTGTGCTTGGCGAAGAGCCTCGTGCATGACCCGATACTGCTGCTGCTGGACGAGCCTGCATCGGGCTTAGACCCGCGCGCCCGCATCGAGATCAAGGAACTCATCCGCGAGCTGGGCGCGATGGGCAAAATCGTGCTGGTCTCCTCGCACATCCTGCCCGAACTGGCAGACTTCTGCAACAAAATCGGCATCATCGAAAAAGGCGAGCTGCTCGTGTGGGGCGCGGTGGACGAGATTGTGGCGCAGCTGCAGGCAAACCGCGTGCTGGAAATCAAGCCGCTCGGCGAGCCAGACGCGCTCATCCAGCGGCTGGAGCGCGAATCGCATGTGCATGGCGTCGAAACGCGCAACGGCAGTTTGTATGTGCATTTCGCGGGCGGGCTGGAGGAGCAGGCGGACTTGCTCGCCGCGCTGATTCGCGACGGCTACCGCATCGCCGCCTTCCGCGAGGAGTCGCTGGATCTTGAGGATGTGTTTATGCAAATCACGAAGGGCGAGGTGAGCTAACTCGTTGCCCCTCCCCAGACCTTGCTCGTCGACGGGGAGGGCTAGGGTAGCGCAAGCGGCTCCTGTCGTTTCGCGGCTGGTGCAGAGGCGCACTGTCTTCAGATGGGGTGCTGCCTGTGTCTGTGTTTCGTGGTACCTCTTGAGAGAAAGTACCCCAATTTTGCCCCTGATTCCCCCAAAAAGTAGCAGGAATCGGCTGTGCTATCGGCATAATTAATGGCACTGAGCGCAAGGAGCAATCCAGTGCAGGATGCGTGTAGGCTCAGTGATTGGCGGTGGGCGTATGCTCAAGAGTCAACGCTATCATGATTCGATAATCTTGGTTGTGGACGATGAGCCGAGCGCTCTGGAGTTTCTATCGGTTCTGTTGCGCGAGGCGGGATTTGAGCAAGTGCTAATGGCGTGCAGCGTCGCGGAGGCGACTCGGCGTCTGGATTCGGCGCGCCCAGACTTGGTGCTACTGGATTGGCATTAG